>NZ_AHCB03000002.1 GCF_000238335.3 Pseudoalteromonas marina
TACTTTACGGTATTCGGAGTTTGCAAAGGGTTGGTAAGTCGGGATGACCCCCTAGCCTTAACAGTGCTCTACCCCCGTAAGTATTCGTCCGAGGCTCTACCTAAATAGATTTCGGGGAGAACCAGCTATCTCCCGGTTTGATTAGCCTTTCACTCCTAGCCACAGGTCATCCCCTAACTTTTCAACGTTAGTGGGTTCGGTCCTCCAGTTGATGTTACTCAACCTTCAACCTGCCCATGGCTAGATCACCGGGTTTCGGGTCTATACCTTGCAACTATTCGCCCAGTTAAGACTCGGTTTCCCTACGGCTACCCTAATCGGTTAACCTCGCTACAAAATATAAGTCGCTGACCCATTATACAAAAGGTACGCAGTCACAGAACAAGTCTGCTCCTACTGCTTGTACGTACACGGTTTCAGGTTCTATTTCACTCCCCTCACAGGGGTTCTTTTCGCCTTTCCCTCACGGTACTGGTTCACTATCGGTCAGTTGGGAGTATTTAGCCTTAGATGATGGTCCACCTATATTCAGTCAAAGTTTCACGTGCTCCGACCTACTCGATTTCACTTAAAATGTCTTTTCATGTACGGGACTATCACCCTGTATCGTGGCACTTTCCAGAGCCTTCCA
>NZ_AHCB03000003.1 GCF_000238335.3 Pseudoalteromonas marina
GAGCCTGTATGCGTTTATCTTCACTCTGCTTAGCTCTGGCAATGCCTGAGCGTTTACCGTTATTAGATTGCCATTCAGCAAAGCCTTGTGCGCTAAAGTGCTGATTCGTCCATTTAGCCACTGATTTTGCAATGTGCTTTAGCTCGTTGAATTGTAACGGCTGTTCAAAGCGTGAGTTGATCATCTCTGCACGTTGTAAAACTGCGTTGTACCATTGTTCAAAGGCTGGGTAGCCCTGTCTGATTGCTTTGTATGACCATGAGCGCAAATCATCAAACATGATGCAATTACGCCCTAAACCGTACTCTAAGGGCTTTTTAGCTAAGTTATTGAGCAATGATGTATCAACGTATTCTGCAAGCTCGTGTAGCTCGTATGCTGTCGGTACGCTGTGCAATACTTCCCAATCACGATGTAAAGCGTTCTTGGCTAACAGTCCTGCATAGCCTAGGTCGGCATCGAGTTTCATTGCTAGACCACAATCAATGGCTGATGCGAACTGTATGGCTTTCTGTGAGCTATTGGCGTTTTGGTGTACTGGTGTTTTCAGCAAGTAAAACAAGTGAGCATGACTATTTTTAGGGTTGCTAACGAAAATAGTTGGCTCTGGTGCTAGTTTGTCCTCTCTGATTTCGTCAGGGCAAGTGGCTCTATCAATATCGTATACAAGCCACTGGCGACTGTTGAAGTCATTAGGCTGTAAATAGCGTTTTTTAATGGCTTTTTCGATGTAGCGCACCTTGTTGTCAACGTCAAAATCGTCACAACAACGTGTTTTTGTTGGTAAGTGGCTATTGAATAGCTCTAGTTGTTTTTGCATATCTTCACCCGTATGTAGGCGAGATATACTTGATGTTTGTCTAATATCATTATAAAATTATCTCGAATTGAATTAATAAACCCGTTAGGTGCGCCAACACCATTGATGCGGGTTTTTTAATGCCTGTTTTTCGGCATTTGCTTGTTATTCTACGCTTTACACCATCTTTTTCAAGATCCATGCTTTTAAACCGCCCTTAGCGGCAATCTCAGCGCATTTGTTGCCTATAATAACACATTCATCGGGTAAAGATGGTTTATCGTCTTTCTGTGCTTCTGGTGAAGCCGTTTTGTTATCATCCCCCGATTTGGCAATCGGGAAAGTTGCCATATCTTCTTTTGATACTGTGCCATGCTCTTTGAGTTGCTTTGCAATGGCTTTAAAAGTATCTCGATATTCTTCTGGCACTTCGATATTTAGCTGTTTAACGCCCTGCTCTGCTTTCTTGTCTTTGTGTTTTTGCACTCGTAGAGCGTTTTTACTTTTCTTTGTTCGGACATACGCTGACGTTTTAACAATCCCTGCTTGCTCCAACTCGCTATCTGTTAGCGTTTTATCGTCCACTGGTAGCTGTACGTCTTGAGCATCTTCTAAGTGTTTCAAGTGACCGCTAAAGTCCATTTCGTTTTTATCATTTGTCATAATTTCACCTTTAAATCATTTCTAGACACGTTTCTAGAAATGATACCACCTTAAAACCTAGAGTCAAATTGATAGCAAGCCACTGATTCAGTGTTGTCATGATCAAGCAAACAAGTAAACTTAAATAGCTCATTTGGTCTTTGACCACCGTTTGACTTTGGCAATGAATATTTAGCGTGTTTACATGCTAGGCATTGAGAATCCCCGTTGCGGTCTTTGATTACTTCTCTCAACTGCTCTGCTGTTTTTCCGCCTTGCGATAAAGCTTGGCTGTTGTCGAGTTCTGGCTCTGAGTTGGTGAGTAAAATTATTTGCTCTGCTAACTCGTTTATCTGCTGATTTACCTCGCTGAACTGCTGTTCGTACTGCTCTGATAACAGCTTTAATGCTTTCGCTAATTCCTGATTTACATCTGACATTGTTCTCTACCACCTTTTTTATTACTGGATGTTTAATTTCTGTATGGCGACTATCACGCCTAGCGTGAGTCCGCTCCCGAATATCAGCCCAAGAAGAAACACCATCAATGCGCTGTACGTTGTGTTGGTCTGGTGTTCCTGTGCTTTGGCTACCATGCTGTCTATATCTTTCGTGATTTGCTTTTCGCTTTGCTTGATGTGCGTTTGCAAATGTTTCCTTAGCCCTTGAAAGTCTTTCGTTGCGATCTCTTTGATAGCTTTCGATTGCTCTTGTGACCTCTGCTGTAACGTCTGCGCTGCCTTTAAAATTTCGCTCATATAAAGCCCCTTTAAGTCTGATATTTTTACCCCCTGAAGGGTCTTTAATTGATATTGATGACTTGGTTTCTCTGGCGATTTCCAAGCCGTATGATTGAAGTTTATTGATAACATCATCACGATTGGCGATTGCGCCCAGGCTAACTTCGTTAGCCAATGAATTTGTTATCAATGAAACTGCTTGTTTTCTGTCGTTTGGTAGGTCTTTTGCCGTAACAACAAAACGTCTGTTTGCAGGATCGTGCGGATCTTTAAATTTAAACGTGTCGTTGGCTATCTGTTGCCAAGAATTCACGTAATGACGGTCGTTTTTGTCGTAATACGGCTGTAAACGCTTGTTTGTTGATAGCTCAACATTAGGAATAAGGAAGTTAAGCTCTAATCTGTCCTTGTCTTTATGCTCAACCCATAAAATATCGTATTGATTGCGGTCAAGCCCTGTCATTAACGTGTCTTGAAACGAGTCCATAAGCATCTGTTTTTGATGTTCGGGTATATCTTTTTCAGCAAATGACAAGCAACCTGACGTATAGTTTCGGGCAAATGAAAGCCCGTCTATTAGCTCTTTTGCTTGCTCTGGATTACCACGCAATACTTGAGCGTTCTCTCGATTGCGGTCTTTACCAAGCAAGTAATCAACGGGAGCTGAACCGCCACCCTTACCACGACTAAAGAATTTAACTAGCATGATCAGACCTCACTTGTTCAAGTTCACTCTGTATCTGATTCAATATGCTAATGATTTCAATAGAAGAAATGGCATCCATTCCCCTTGCGTTAGCAAGGCGGGCAAGTTGATTCAAGTTGTTACCGATAGCTGAAAGCTGTCGGAGTAACAACGGATCAACAATAACAGGCGCATTGCGCCTTTTACTCTTTTTAGCCAAACAAGTTTCACGCATCCAACGTGCAAGCTCATTACCTGTTTTTAGTTCGTTAAGCTCATTCAATTCAGATTCAAACAATCTGATTTTGACGGACTTTGTTCTTTTCTCTGCCATAAAAATACCTGTATTTTTTGGTGCTTTTGGGGGTTAAGGGGG
>NZ_AHCB03000004.1 GCF_000238335.3 Pseudoalteromonas marina
GGGTCGCATTATAGGGAGATCCGAAAACAGATCAACCCTTTTTTGAAGAAAACTTGAAAAAACATACTGTTCGATGAGTATTTGAACTAAACACACTAAAAAAACAACATTGCTTTCATTTTATTAACATGTATCGTCAATTTTGCTTTGAAACGGTAGGCTAAGATCCAACGATCTTCATATACAAACTCACTCCCCACAAGATCACAAGGATCATTAGTGAAAGCGTGACGGCTGCAGAGCCCATATCTTTTGCTCTGCCTGACAAGACATGAAGTTCTGTGCTTACACGATCAGTAAGTGCTTCAATTGCTGAGTTTAATAATTCAACAATTAATACCACTAGCAGTGAGCACATAAGAATTGCCCAATGAAGTAATGAAGATGCCAGCAGAAATGAAAAAGGAAAAAGGATTATGCAGATCAGTAACTCTTGCCTGAATGCAGCTTCTTCTTTAAACGCTGCTTTAAATCCTAGATAGGAGCAGTATGTGGCTTTAAATACACGCTTGAACCCTAATCCATTTGGTTTGAATACATCTTTCATTAAATAAGCTCTTTAAAAGGTCAAAAGAAAGCCCCGCAATGCGAGGCTTTATATTTTAGGCTACGCCGTATTTATCACGATACGCTTTTACTGATACTAAATGTTCACCCATTGTCCCTTGGTTTTCAAGGTAACTAATCAAATCAGCAAGTTTAACAATAGAGATTACCTGTGTATTAAAGTCGCGCTCAACCTCTTGAATAGCAGAGAGCTCAGCTTTACCTTTTTCCTGACGATCTAGTGCTATTAATACACCACTTAAGTCTGCGCCATTATCTGCGATGATTTCCATTGATTCGCGAATTGCGGTACCCGCAGTGATCACATCATCCACCAGCATGATTTTACCATTTAATGGTGAGCCTACTAATGTACCGCCTTCACCATGCGCTTTTTTCTCTTTGCGGTTAAAGCAATAAGGTACATCTTTGTTGTAATGATCTGCTAATGCTACAGCTGTGGTGGTAGCGATTGGAATACCTTTATAAGCTGGTCCAAATAAAACATCATATTCTATAGCCGCATCTTCTAGAGCTGCAGCATAAAAACGGCCTAACCGTGCTAAATCACGTCCAGTGTTAAATAAGCCTGCATTAAAGAAGTATGGACTAGTACGGCCTGATTTAAGGGTAAACTCACCAAACTTCAGTACCTGCTTTTCTAGCGCAAATTCAATAAATTCTTTTTGGTAATTTTTCATTTTTTTGCTACCTACTTATTTATGCTAATGCTTGCTTTTGAACGTCAATGATCTCTCTAATAGAGTGTTTTGCTAATGTAAGTAACTCATCAAGCTCATCAAACGAAAACGGTTCGCCCTCTGCCGTGCCTTGAACTTCAATAATTTTACCTGTTTCAGTTAAAATTACATTCATATCAGTTTCTGCCGCTGAGTCTTCAATATATTCTAAATCACTTATAGCTTGGCCCTTATATATGCCAACTGAAATCGCAGCAATCATATGCTTAAGCGGGTTTGAATTAATCATCCCCTTGGCACGCATGTGGGTTAGTGCATCGACAAGTGCAACACAAGCACCGCTTATTGATGCTGTGCGTGTTCCACCATCGGCCTGAATGACATCACAATCAATAGTAATTGTGTTTTCGCCAAGTGCTTTTAAATCAACTGCAGCGCGAAGTGCACGTGCGATCAAACGTTGAATTTCCATTGTTCGGCCACCTTGCTTACCGCGAGACGCTTCACGAGCATTGCGCGTGTGTGTTGACCTTGGAAGCATGCCGTACTCAGCATTTATCCATCCCTTACCTTGGCCTTTCATGAAACGCGGAACGCCCGATTCAACCGTAGCTGTACAAAGTACTTTGGTATTACCAAATTCAACAAGTACAGACCCTTCTGCATGTAAAGTATAATTACGTGTAAATGATACGGGTCTAATTTGATTTGGTGTTCTTTGGCTTGGACGCATTGACGATCCCCTTAATTCATAATTTGCCACATTATAAGTGTATGTGAGTACAGATACCATGCTGATTTAACAAATACCTGGTTGCAAAACATTCAGCTACTTAAATTTTCCCTAGAGGTTGGAGAGTGTTTCGGTATAATAATAATTAATTATGTATTATAAAACTTAGGAAACCATCCATGATCCACAGTATGACAGCTTATGCGCGTCGCGAGATAAAAGGCGATTGGGGCACTGGCACTTGGGAAGTTCGATCAGTTAACCAACGTTACCTTGAAACCTTTATTCGCGCACCAGAGCAATTTCGTGGGATGGAGCCTGTTATTCGTGAACGCTTACGTAAACATCTACAGCGCGGTAAAGTAGAAGTATTTTTAAAGTTTGTTGCAAACCCAGCTCATGTTGGTGAGTTATCAATTAATCAAGCATTGGCTGAACAACTTATAAATAGTGCTAAATGGGTTCAACAGCAAAGTAATGGTGAGATAAACCCTGTTGATATTTTACGCTGGCCTGGTGTAATGGAAGCCGAAGAACTGGATATGGACAGCGTAAACACAGCGCTAATTGCAGGGCTTGATGAAGTAATAGAAGACTTTAAATCAGCACGGGGTGATGAAGGCGCAAATTTAGAAGAGATGATAGCAACTCGCCTTGATGCAATTATAGAGCAAGTAAACACTGTAGAAACTCACATGCCAGAAATTACTAAATGGCAACGTGAGAAACTTGAACAAAAATTGGAAGATTTAACGACAAATATTGACGAGTCTCGTCTTGAGCAAGAACTAATTTATCTGGCACAAAAACAAGATGTAGCCGAAGAACTTGACCGCTTAAAGTCTCATGTTAAAGAAACTAAAAAAATTCTTAAAAAAGGCGGCGCATGTGGCCGTCGCCTAGATTTTATGATGCAAGAGTTTAACCGAGAAGCAAATACCCTCGCTTCTAAGTCTATTAATAGCGATATTACTAATGCGGCGGTCGAGCTTAAAGTTTTAATTGAACAAATGCGTGAGCAGATCCAGAATATTGAATAGCGTAAAGTACGCCTGTGACTCACTTGAGCACAAATAGCTAAATAAAGTACAATGTAATAATTAAAGGCTTGGGTTATTTATAACTCAAGCCTGTTTATTTTTTGATAGAGAAAAACATGGCTCAAACTCGCGGAAACTTATTTATATTATCGGCTCCTTCTGGTGCGGGTAAGTCTAGCTTAATTAATGCCTTACTTAAGAAACATGCAGATATGAAAGTATCGGTATCGCACACCACTCGCTCACCTCGCCCAGGTGAAGAAAATGGCGTTCACTATCACTTTGTAACTACTGATGAGTTTAAGGCATTAATTACCAAAGATGATTTTTTTGAGTGGGCACAAGTTTTTGATAACTATTACGGTACATCAAAACAAGCTATTGAATCGCAACTTGACGCAGGCATAGATGTATTTTTAGACATAGACTGGCAAGGTGCGCAGCAAGTTCGTAAAATTATGCCAAGCGTACAGACTATTTTTATTCTACCGCCTTCTAAAGCAGAACTTGAACAACGCTTAAATAACCGCGGCCAAGACTCTGCAGATGTTATTGCATCTCGTATGGCCAAAGCACAATCTGAAACATCTCATTTCAACGAGTACGATTTTGTTATTGTAAACGATGATTTTGATACTGCCCTTGGTGATATCGAAACGATTGTTATGTCGCAGCGTTTAACATTAAGCGCTCAAGAAATTCGAAATAAAAAATTACTAAATGACCTTTTAAAGTAAATTAAGGACATTTAATTAGGTCATACTCAGTAAAACTGATAAAAATTGACCACTACCTATTGGCGAAAGTCCCTGCGTACAGTAAACTACGCCTTTGCTTTTAAATTATTTTTGGAGTGCTGAGATGGCTCGCGTAACAGTTGAAGATGCAGTAGATGCAGTTGGTAATCGTTTTGACTTAATTTTAGTTGCGGCTCGTCGTGCCCGCCAAATTGCTGTTGGTGGTAAAACTCCACTAGTAGACCCTGAAAACGATAAACCAACCGTTGTTGCTTTACGTGAAATTGAATTAAACCTTGTTGATAGCTCATCAATGGATTTAATCGACCGTGAAGAACAACAACATCAAGAAGCAGCAGAACTTGCTGCTGTTGCTGCTATTGTTGGTGGCAACCAATAATCGACCTCCCGGTCTGATTTAGCCAACGGCGCAGTATTTCTACTATAGCCGTTGGCAATCCTTTCTTTTCATCGTATATTCTTAACTTACCGTTACCTAATTTGCTTCACTAGAACATTGGAGTGTGAATGTATCTTTTTGAAGGTCTAAAAAAGAAAATTTCTGAATACTTACCTGCTGCTGAAGTAGAGCTGGTACAAAAATCTTACGTGGTAGCACGAGAGGCCCATGAAGGCCAAACTCGCTCAAGCGGCGAGCCTTACATTACTCACCCCGTTGAAGTAACTCAAATCCTCGCAGGTATGCACCTTGATCATGAAACGCTCATGGCCGCATTAATGCACGATGTAATTGAAGATACCGACTTTAGCCAACAAGACTTAGCTGAGATTTTTGGCGAAACTGTCGCAGAACTTGTTGAAGGTGTAAGTAAGCTTGATAAGCTGAGCTTTAAAGATAAAAAAGAGTTTCAGGCTGAAAACTACCGAAAAATGATCATGGCAATGACCCAAGACATTCGGGTTATTTTAATCAAACTTGCCGATAGAACACACAATATGCGCACCCTTGGCGCACTTCGCCCTGATAAACGCCGCCGCATAGCGCGTGAAACACTTGAAATATACGCACCCATTGCAAACCGTTTGGGTATTCACGATATAAAAAATGAATTGGAAGACTTAGGTTTTCAAGCATTATACCCTATGCGCCATCGTGCACTTAAGTCGGAAGTGGCTAAAGCCCGTGGTAACCGCAAAGAAGTTATCTCCAATATTCAAACCGAAGTAGAAGCTCGCTTAGAAGAATCGGGCATTGCTGCTACTGTATCTGGACGCGAAAAACACCTTTATAGCATTTATAAAAAAATGTTAAATAAGGAGTTGCTGTTTAATGAGGTAATGGATATTTATGCGTTTAGAATTGCCGTCGATTCAATGGATACCTGCTACCGTGTATTAGGCGTTGCGCATAATTTATATAAACCTATTGAAACTCGCTTTAAAGATTACATTGCGGTACCTAAAACAAATGGTTACCAGTCGTTGCATACTTCGCTTGTTGGCCCGCATGGTATTCCTGTAGAAATACAAATTCGTACTCATGATATGGATCATATGGCCGACAAAGGCGTTGCAGCACATTGGATGTATAAAAAAGCTGGCGATGGTTCAGGAAATACGTCTCAGCAACGTGCTCGTCAGTGGATGCAAAGCTTACTTGAACTTCAACAAAGTGCAGGGTCGTCATTTGAATTTATTGAAAACGTTAAAACAGAATTATTCCCTGAGGAAATTTACGTATTCACTCCTGATGGCCGAATAGTTGAACTACCAATGGGTGCTACTGCGGTCGATTTTGCGTATGCAGTTCATACCGACGTAGGCAATACCTGTGTAGGCGCGCGTGTTAACCGCAAACCTTACCCGCTAAGTAAACCACTAGACACAGGCCAAACAATTGAAGTGATCACCAGTTCAGGCGCTCACCCTAATGCAACTTGGCTTAACTTTATTGTGACGGGTAAAGCGCGCTTAGGTATTCGTAATTACCTTAAGAGTCAGCATCATGAAGAAGCTATGTTGCTTGGTAGACGCTTACTCGACTCTGCACTAGGCGAAAACAAGCTAGATAGTATTCCTGATGAAAATATTGCACGCGTTCTTGAAGAGCATGAGCTTTCGACCTTACTTGAGCTGCTTGTAGAAATTGGCGCTGGTAATTTAATGAGCGTACTCATAGCCAAGCGTTTGTTGCAAAATGATTCTGACGACTTGACCGACATAACTAAACAAGCCAAAGCGACCATTATTGGAACAGAAGGCATGTTAGTCAATTACTCTAAATGTTGCCGTCCTGTCCCAGGTGATGCAATTACTGCACACATAAGCCAAGGTAAAGGATTAACAGTTCATCGCCAAGAATGTAAAAATATTCGTGGCTGGGAAAGTGAACGATCTAAATACTTGGTCGTAAAATGGGATGATAACCCTGAAAAAGAATACATAGCAGCCCTTAGGGTAGAGATTATTAATCATCAAGGTGCGTTAGCTAAGTTAACCAACGTAGTTGCCACAACCCACGCTAATATTGTTGAAATAGCGACTGACGAAAAAGAAAGTAATTTATATGTGATAGACCTTGGAGTCACGGTTAAAAACCGTGTCCACGTTGCCAACATTATGCGAAAAATTCGCGTAATGCCTGATGTGCAAAAAGTCTACCGAAAAAAATAACATAGGAAAAACATGAACAAAGCATTTATATCCACCGAAAAAGCACCTGCAGCAATAGGTACTTATAGCCAAGCAGTTAAAGTTGGCACTGCAGTATACTTGTCTGGTCAAATTCCATTAGTACCTGAGACTATGGAAGTTATATCAGAAGACTTTAGTGAACAAACACATCAAGTATTTAAAAATATCACAGCAGTGTGTGAAGAAGCCGGTGGTAAAATTCAAGACTTAGTTAAAGTAAATATTTATTTAACTGATTTATCTAACTTTGCTGTCGTTAACGAAGTAATGAGCCAGTACTTTAAGCAACCATACCCTGCACGTGCAGCAGTTGGTGTACGTGCTTTACCAAAAGGTGTACAAGTTGAGATTGACGGAATAATGGAACTGCCTTCAACTAACTAATATTTTCCTGAGCTATAGACCCATTCTATAGCTCACACCTGTCCTATTTTTATACTATATTGTTATTCTTACTATCTTGACTCCGTCTTCAATTTCTATCACTCTGTAACTATGTCATTAATTTACTAAAACTTTAGTGGTTAAAAAGGATTAGCTGTGTTTAAGCTTGCTCATAATGGGAATGTTTTACTCGATGTAAATAAACACCCGCCTCCAAGTGCTACATTTGTTATTGAAGCAATAGAAATGTCTAAATTTTGCGACTGTAAAATTGATTACGACGCAATTAATGCATTCTTCAAAGATAAAAGTACAGAGCCAGTACTTATCGTCGCGACCAAATACGATGCAAAGTTAGAGGTTGTCATCAGTGATGATAAAATGATGGCTACTGGCGAGCTTACCGTCGCGCAAGGCGGTGATTTACTCAGCCTTGATGATGCAAAAAAACAGCTAGTCAAAGCAGGTATAGTTCGTGGTTATAAGCAAGCATATTTAGAACAACTATTACAAAAGCAATTTACTGCTAAAGCAGGTGAGGTTGTGCAGGGTATTTTGGCCCAAGGCCGCCTGCCCAGTGATGGCTTAGCAACTAAACTCGTTACTAAAGTAAGAACTTTAAAAGACCATCTAAAAACCCCAAAGTTAAAAGAAGATGGCAGCGTTGATATGCGTGACTTTGGTAAAATGGCAAGTGTTGAGCCTGGTGCGGTACTTATACGCCAACAACCCGCAACTCCAGGAAAAGAAGGCTTTACTGTACTTGGCGATATATTACCGGCGAAACCGGGTGACAATAAACAACTTGTTGCCGGTGAGGGTACCGAGATCTCTAAACTTAACCCTCTAGAGTTAGTATCAACCATATCAGGTGTGCCTATTGAAATTACTAACGGAATGCGCGTAGACGATATTTTTACTATTCCCGATGTCAACGTTAAGAGCGGTCATATTGATTTTGAAGGCAGTGTGATTGTTACTCGAAATATAGAACCTGGAATGAAAGTAACCGCCAAAGGTGATATTACAATATTTGGTACTGTTGAATCTGGTGAGTTAACAGCCGGCGGTAATATTACTGTTAAGCAAGGCGTTATTGGGCATCAAAAATCTGACGACAAATCGCTTTCGTGTAAGCTTATATGTGAAGGCGACATTCATGTATCCCACTCACAATATTGCTATTTAGAAGCTGCAAATATTTTTATTGAGCGACAAACTAGCCACTGTATTATGAAGGCACGTCATGCTCTTAAGGTAGGTCAACCAGATTTACCTAAAGGTAAGATATTTGGGGGCGAGATTTTAGACGCGACAACATTAATTGCTGGTGAAATTGGCAACGAATCGGGTGCTAAAATGGTTATTAATTTAGCAAGCTCCGGCGGTGATATTACTGCTGAAACTGACGAGTGCTTTAAAGAGCTTGCTAAAACGGAGCAGCAATTAGACTCCTTACAACCTGCATTAGAAAAAGCAGACTTGCTTAAAGATCCAGAAAGAAAAAACGAACTGATCAGTAAAATTGGTGCTACTCAGTTACATCTATGTCAACAAGCAGAGCAATATGAAAGGCAACTCTCATCATTAGAGAATAACCTTCATGAATTACTTACAAATACACACTTAATCGTCAATACAGTTTTACATTCAGGTGTGGAAATACATATTTTTGATAAAGTTCTTAAAACAAACCGTAATTACCCACCTTGCACAATAAAACTGATGAATAACAAAGTAGAAGTTGAGTTTAAAACATCGTGAATATAGAGTGCTAAAAGCAGCACTCTTATATCTTTCATTAGAGTAGACCATCAACACTTGCATGTGTTTGTGTTGACCATACTCCAACTTGAACTTGTCCAATATGTTCCTTTTGCAGCAATAACATAGCCAAACGTGATTGCCCAATACCTCCACCAATAGTTTGTGGAAACTGACTTTTTAATAATGCCTTATGCCAATCCAATTGCAGGCGGTCATCATCTCCTGTAATGCTCAACTGAGTTTTTAGTACCTCGGGGCTTACACGAATCCCCATTGAAGATATCTCAAAGGAATCTTCAAGTATTGGATTCCATACTAAAATATCACCATTGAGCCCTATATATTGTTCGCTCGTTGGTGTAGACCAATCGTCATAATCAGGCGCTCTTACATCGTGAATTTGACCATCGGCTAATTGACCACCAATTCCAATTAAAAATACAGCACCATATTTTTTTGCTATTGCTTTTTCGCGATTTTTAGCCGTAAGGTCAGGGTACATTTTACGAAGCTCTTCACTGTGCACAAATTGAATATCACTTGGTAAAAAAGGATCAAGCGAAAAGTGTTCGCTAACAAATTGCTCTGTTTCTTTTATGCCTTTATAAATTGATTCAACTGTACGTTTGAGGGTAGTTAAAGAACGTTCTGTTGATTCACAAATTACCTTTTCCCAATCCCACTGATCAACGTAAACCGAGTGGATAGGACTTAGCGACTCTTCATCAGGGCGCAGTGCCTTCATTTGAGTGTAAAGGCCTTCACCTTTACTAAATCCATACTCACCTAACGTTTTACGTTTCCACTTTGCTAGCGAATGCACAACTTCGTATTGGCTATCGGCAATCGCTTTTACATTTACTGCTACAGCGTTTTCATGACCGCTTAAATTATCTTGTGTGCCATCACCTACTTTTGCAAGAATAGGTGCCTGCACTTCGACTAGCCCTAACTGTTTTTCCAATTGCCGTGAAAAAAATTGCTTTACGCTGCTTATTTGCAACTGCTGCTGCACATAGTGTGAACTCATAATAATTGGCCTCATTCCCAGTTATTGTTACTTACTTTATTTTTAATAACGCACCTAACAGATGCTGCTAATGAAGTTACTGTAACGATTTAAACTTTTAATTCAATAACCCATAATAAAAATAGCTTTAATGTATAAATTCGATTAATTTACAGGGTATAAAAATGTGAATTCACTAATTTAAATAAGAAAAAATAATGGAAAATTATCAAATCGATAATCTCGATAAACAGATACTTCACGCTTTAATGGAAAACGCCCGCACAGCTTATGCAGAATTAGCGAAACGTTTTAACGTAAGTGCCGGCACTATTCATGTGCGTGTAGAAAAATTAAAACAAGCAGGAATTATCACAGGCACCCAATTAAGTATAAATACAAAGCGACTTGGCTATGACGTTTGCTGCTTTATTGGTATTAATTTAAATAATGCACGCGACTATCCTGAAACACTCATTAAACTCGAAGCGCTCGAAGAAGTTGTTGAAGCCTATTACACCACCGGTAATTACAGCATTTTTATTAAAGTAATGGCTAAATCAATCGACCACTTACAGGATGTATTAATAAATAAAATTCAAGCGATAGAAGCTATCCAGTCCACCGAGACACTTATTTCTTTACAAAACCCAATTAGCCGCACAGTGATGCCTTAGTACATAAAATTTCGTATAATTAATAAAAAAGAGGATCACCATGCAGCAAAATCGCTATCAACGAATTAAAGACGTCTTATCGCGTCGCCAAACCGACTTAACCGTGTGCCTAGAAGACGTGCACAAACACCATAACCTATCGGCTATTGTAAGAAGTGCCGATGCAGTGGGTTGCCACCATGTACATGCTGTATGGCCTGAAAACCAAAAATGGCTAACTAATAACACCTCAGGCGGGAGTAAAAATTGGCTAGAAACCCACCTTCATAAAAATATTGATGATGCCGCAACCATGATGCGACAGCACAACCCAAATGTACAAATATTAGCCACGCACCTGAGCGAAGATGCAGTTGATTTTAGAGAAATAGATTACACAAAACCCACAGCAATTATTGTTGGACAAGAAAAAACAGGGATCTCAGCACAAGCCCTTAAGCATGCCGATCAAAACATAATTATCCCTATGCAAGGCATGGTGCAATCTCTTAATGTTTCTGTGGCTGCAGCACTCATTTTATTTGAAGCACAACATCAACGCGAAAAGGCAGGACTGTATAACCGTAATATGTTGAGCGAAGATATAAAACACCCTATGTATTTTGAAGGCTACCACCCCGTTATAGCTAAACAATGCCGTATAAAAAAACTACCTTACCCGCCACTCGATGAAGAAGGTGAAATAATTGCTGACGATGAATTTTGGCACGCCTTAAAACATGCTTGATGCTTAGCGAGCCTGTGAGTACACTTAACTCATTCACAAATAAAAAGATTTGAGCCTACATTGTCTAAACCTAGCTTAAACCAATACCCCATTACGGAACTTAAAGGGGTCGGACCTAAAATGGCCGAACGCCTTTTAAAGCTAGGTATTAAAAACGTGCAAGACATGCTCTTTCACTTACCGCTTAGGTACGAAGATAGAACCCGTATTTATTCTATCAACGAACTGTCATTTCACAGCCACGTGAGCATTGAAGCAACAATAGAAACAAGCCAGATCACATTTGGCAAAAGACGTATGCTCGTTGTGCAAGTAAATGATAATACAGGGAGGCTCACACTTAGGTTTTTTAATTTCAGTGCAGCACAAAAAAATGCATTAAGCCCTGGAAAAATAATACGTTGCTTCGGCGAAGTTCGCCGCGGGCGTGTTGGCTTTGAAATGAGCCATCCAGAATATAGTTTAAGTGATACACCAAGTGAGCAGCCAACAGCTTCAACATTAACGCCAGTATACCCAACAACAGATGGTTTAAAGCAATTATCTATTAGGGCCCTAAGTGAACAAGCTGTAGAGCTGCTTAATAAATACTCTGTTGAAGAACTGTTACCCGTGCAATGGCAACCTTCTCAACTTGCACTAGCTGACGCCTTATTATTGCTTCATCGCCCACCTAGTAATATCGACGTTAATGAACTAGAGCAAGGAACACACCCTGCTCAGCAGCGATTAGTATTTGAAGAATTACTTGCACAAAACCTAAGCTTATTAAAAGTAAGAAAGCAAGGACAGCAAGTAAAAGCAGTGTCTCTAAGTTCTACAAATAAATTAGAGCCTCAATTTTTATCACAATTGCCTTTTGCGCCAACCAATGCACAAAATCGTGTTGTGTCAGAAATTAAAGTTGATCTAGCATCTCCTTATCCTATGATGCGCCTAGTTCAAGGCGATGTAGGCTCTGGCAAAACCTTAGTTGCGGCATTAAGCGCATTAACAGCAATAGCTCAAGGGTTTCAAGTAGCCTTAATGGCACCTACTGAAATACTTGCAGAGCAGCATGGTATAAGTTTCACCTCATGGTTTAAACAATTAGGCATAGACGTAGCATGGCTTGGTGGAAAAACAAAAGGTAAAGAACGTACAGCAACACTAGAAAAGATTGCCTCTGGTGAAGCACAAATGATTGTAGGTACACATGCTTTATTTCAAGATGAAGTAAAATTTAACAACCTAGTACTTATAATTATTGATGAACAACATCGGTTCGGTGTTCACCAGCGTTTAACACTAAGAGAAAAGGGACAATTTAATGGCTGTTATCCACATCAACTAGTGATGACCGCAACCCCCATTCCACGTACTCTAGCAATGACAGCTTATGCCGACTTAGAAGTCTCAATTATTGATGAGTTACCACCTGGGCGAACACCTATTACTACAGTAGCACTTCCAGACACGCGTCGTGACGATATAATTACTCGCGTTAAATCAGCTTGTAATGAACAAGATCGGCAAGTTTATTGGGTATGCACACTTATTGATGAGTCTGAAGCACTGCAATGCCAAGCAGCTGAAGATAGTGCTGTGCAATTGAAAGAAGCCCTGCCAGATTTAAATATTGGCTTAGTGCACGGACGAATGAAGCCAGCAGAAAAGCAGTCCATCATGGACGACTTTAAAAAAGGCCTTATACATGTTTTAGTGGCTACAACAGTAATTGAAGTAGGTGTTGATGTACCTAACGCAAGCTTAATCATTATTGAAAACCCAGAGCGCTTAGGTTTAGCACAATTACACCAGTTACGCGGGCGTGTGGGAAGGGGTAATATTGCCTCCCATTGTGTCCTTTTATACCATGCACCACTTTCGCATACCGCACAAAAACGCTTAGGTGTACTTAGAGACAGTAACGATGGCTTTGTGATAGCCGAGCGGGATTTAGAAATACGCGGCCCAGGTGAAGTCCTAGGAACTAAGCAAACAGGCTTAGCAGAATTTAAAATTGCTGATTTAACCCGAGATAAACAAACCCTAAACCAAGTAAGGCCCATTGCACAACAGATGTTAAATCAATACCCTCAATATGTAGATCCACTCATTCAACGCTGGTTGGGCAATAAAACAAACTACGCACAAGCATAACCCAATTATACTTATTCCAGCATCACTCTAGGTAGTAAGTGGTTTTCAAATATAGTGTACAGTCTTCTAGCTGGAACCTATGGATGTAAATGCATATACGCTGATTACTTCCTACCCTTAGCCTTATAAATTATGTTGTAGTGCCCACAGCGCTAGAGAGTCACAGTGAAATGTTCCCTACCATAGGCCTATGTATTGAATAACCAAAACACTCTTCATAAAGAGGCGCTTCGCTTTAGAGAAGAAAATGTTGAATATTACTTTCCTGCAGATGTAAAAAAAACGACTATTTCTAGTCGGGCTTTCTACAATTTGAAGTCGGTGCGCTACGCAGTAGAATGTCATGGTGCCCACAGC
>NZ_AHCB03000006.1:300000-495383 GCF_000238335.3 Pseudoalteromonas marina
TATTTTCTTGGCGAGTAAAGTTCTTTTTATTAACTTACCAATGTGTGTCACCACAAACCACATTGCAAATAAAATAAGTGGTACCTGAATTATTTTTGCCACTGTGAGTTGTATATCGTTGTAACTAAATACAACAAAAGAAAGGATTTCGTTTATTTGTTCTAAATTCATTTATTTTCCAATCAGGGGGTCTTTAATATTATTATAGAGTGAATGTGTTTTAATTAACTAACATTAGCACGCCACAATGCAATTTAACTGACTTTAAAAATTGCACTTTGTTATTTTGCAGTACTTGTGCCACCAAAAAACAAACAACACAAGCTACTTTTACCTATCTAAACATCTATTTTTAGCTAATTTGCGTTTAAATCCTGCATAATCTCGATAAACTTTATTGTATATAAATCAAAATTTGGTAAGTTAAGTGGGTTTTTCGACTCGAAAAGCCTATCCCGGCTAATCTTTCTATGGAGTTATTATGCGTAAAACCCTAATCGCCACTACAATTGCTAGTGCATTATTACTATCTGCCTGTTCAGAAAATAAATCAGAAACACAAACAATGGCAAAAGAAAGCGCAGCACAAGTGCAAGACGTAAACGCAAGCAATGTGTTATTCAAACCAAGTCCTTTACAATACATGGCACCTGAGTTTGATAAATTTGGTACTAAAGATTACGAAGCTGTATTCGACGCGGGTATTGCAGAGCATACAGCTCAAATTCAAGCAATTGCTAATAACCCAGAGCCAGCAACATTTAAAAACACATTAGTTGAAATGGAACTATCTGGTGAGTTATTGAACCGTGTATCAACGGCATTTTATAACTTATCGGGCTTAATTTCAGATGACGAATACCAGCGCATTAGTAAAAAAATGGCGCCAGTATTATCGGCTCACTCTGATGACATTTATTTAAACGGTGCTTTATTTGAGCGCGTTCAAACAATCTACGATAACCAAGCAGCACTAAGCGCTGAAGATCAACGCCTTGTTGACTTTTACTACAAGCAGTTTGTAAAAGCCGGTGCTAAATTAAGTGACGAAGAAAAAGCAAAAATGCGCGAAATTAACGCACAACTTGCTAACTTATCTACTGCGTTTTCGCAAAACGTTTTAAAATCGTTTAAAGAAGACGTGATTGTTGTTACTGACAAGTCTAAACTTGCAGGCCTTTCTGAGGGTGAAATTGCAGGCCTAGCAGCTGCAGCTAAAAAAGCAGGCAAAGAAGGTTACATGATCACGCTTGTGAACACCACGCAACAGCCTATTTTATCAAGCCTTGAAAACCGCGAGTTACGTGAGCAAATTTTTACTGCCTCAGCAAACCGTGCAGCACAAACAAATGGCCCTATCATCATTGAAGAAACAAACTTACGTGCACAAAAAGCAGAGCTTTTAGGCTACAAAGATTGGGCTTCGTATGTAATGACCTCGCGTATGGCGCAAACAACTGAAAATGTATACGGCATTTTAGATGACCTTGCCCCTAAAGCAGTTGAAAAAGCAAAAATTGAAGCAGCAGCTATCCAAAAAGTAATTAATGATTCGGGCGAAAGCTTCGAACTTAAACCTTGGGATTGGGCATTTTACGCTGAAAAAGTACGTGCTGAAAAATACGACCTAGACCCTGCGTTAGTTAAACCTTACTTTGAAATGAGCTCAGTAATTAACGATGGCTTATTCTTTGCGATGAATAAACTATACGGTATTACGTTCAAAGAACGTCAAGACTTACCGGTTTACCACGAAGATGTAACCGTTTATGAAGTATTTAACGCTGACGGCAGTGCAATTGGTTTATTTTACATGGACCCATACGCACGTGAAGGCAAGCGTGGCGGCGCATGGATGAGTGCATATGTAAGCCAAAGCGGCTTAAAAGGCACTAAACCTGTTATTTATAACGCGCAAAATATTCCAAAGCCTGCTGAAGGCGAGCCAACGCTTATGACCTTTGACGAAGTGTCGACTATGTTCCATGAGTTTGGTCATGCGGCTCACGGTTTATTCTCAGATGTTAAATACCCAAGCCTTGCTGGCACTGCAACAGCGCGTGACTTTGTTGAGTTTCCATCTCAAGCACATGAAGATTGGATGATTGAGCCTAGCGTACTTGCTAATTACGCTAAGCACTACAAAACAGGTGAGCCAATTCCACAAGCATTGCTTGATAAAGTATTAGCATCGCAAAAATTCAACCAAGGTTTTGGTACGACTGAATATTTAGCGGCTGCTTTACTGGATATGGAATGGCATTCATTTGGTTCAGATAAGAAAATCAATGATGTTCAAGAGTTTGAAAACGCAGCGCTAAAAGCTCATGGTATTGATTACTACCCTGTACCACCGCGTTATAAATCAAACTACTTTAGCCATACATTTGCCGGCGGTTACTCTGCGGGTTACTACGCATACCTTTGGACTGAAGTATTTGCAGCCGATGCATTTGCACACATGGAAAACAACGGTGGTTTAACACGTGAAAACGGCGACAACTTCCGTAAAGAAATCCTATCAAAAGGTAATAGCCGTGACTTAATGCAAAGCTACATTGAGTTTAGAGGTCAAAAACCAACAACCGACGCACTACTTAAGCGCCGCGGTTTGGTAGAATAATAACTTAACTTATTATTTTTAATATAAAAGCCCGCTTGCGGGCTTTTATTGTTTATACCTTAATTTATAACAGATAAACTTAGCCAATTAGTTATTACAAAATGATGGTTATGGGCTATTTATTTGCAGTGACCCTACTTTGGGCATTTTCGTTTAGTTTAATTGGCGTATATTTAGCTGGGCACGTTGATGCATGGTTTAGCGTATTAATCCGTGTTGCGCTAGCTACATTGGTATTTTTACCGTTTATCAAACGCCTTCCTCCCGCCACCGCAATCAGGCTTATGTTGATAGGCGCTGTGCAACTTGGGGTTATGTACAGTTTTTACTACCACTCATTTTTGTTTTTAAGCGTCCCTGAAGTATTGCTTTTTACGGTTATGACGCCGCTCTATATTACTTTATTAAACGATACCCTTAACAAACAGTTTAATCCGCAATTTTTTATTGTTGCCTTAATTGCCGTGCTGGGTGCAGTAGCAATTCGTTATGAAAATCTCGACAATGACTTTTGGCTAGGGCTGTTGCTTGTGCAAGGAGCCAATTTAAGTTTTGCAACTGGGCAAGTTACTTACAAACGGTTAATGCAAGGCAAGCAGCTTGACGACAAGGCGGCATTTAGCTGGTTTTTTATTGGTGCGCTTTTTGTTGCAGGCTTATGTTACGCATTATTTGGTAACCCGAGCAAGCTGCCAAGCACAAATACACAATGGGGGATTTTAATTTATTTAGGGATAGTGGCCTCAGGCTTGGGTTATTTTTTATGGAATAAAGGCGCAACGCTTGTCAATGTTGGGGCGTTAGCGGTCATGAATAACTTACTCATCCCTGCCGGTATTATTGTTAATATTGTTATTTGGAATAGAGATGCCGATATTTTTAGGCTAAGTATTGGTGCAGCAATAATGCTTTTAGCGTTAGTGGTTAATCGGATAATGACGAAAAAATAAGTTCACTTTTCTGTCGCTTAATTGTCATTAAGAGTTACTAAGGTAGTGCAACTTTTATTTTTTAAGGATAAACAATGAAGCGTATTACCTTATCTGCCAGTTGCCTTCTAATTGTTGCACTTACCGGTTGTGACGATGAAGTTAAAGTAGTCGAAAAAGACGTTTTAGTAACTAACACTGAAGTTGAAATTGTAGAAGTACCCACGCCAGTAGTTGTAGAAGTTGCCCAAGGTAGCAATGTTCAACTTGGCACACGCCCTGATTATTTAATTAACGACATGGCGCCAAGCGAGTTAAAAACACAATTAGCATCATGCCAAGATGGCCCATTTTACACGACAGACTTTTCAATTGGGCATCGCGGTGCCCCAATGCAATACCCTGAACACACTAAAGAATCTTATATTGCAGCAGCGCGAATGGGCGCAGGTATTGTAGAGTGCGATGTAACGTTTACAAACGATAAAGAACTAGTGTGTCGCCACTCACAATGTGACTTACATACCACCACTAATATTTTAGCTATCCCAGAACTTGCCGCCAAATGCAGTGTGCCATTTACCCCAGCCGATCCAAATACCGGGACTCCCGCTTCAGCAAAGTGCTGTACAAGCGATATTAGCCTGAGCGAATTTTTAACCCTTGAAGGGAAAATGGACGGTGCGAATCCTAAAGCCACCACAGTGGCAGAATACCTTGACGGCACCCCAAATTGGCGTACCGATTTATACTCAAAAACAGGAACGCTATTAACCCACAAGCAAAGTATTGAGTTATTTAAAGAGTTGGGTGTAAAAATGACCCCAGAGCTTAAGTCGCCTCAAGTTAGCATGCCTTTTGATGGTATGAGCCAAGAACAATACGCACAAAAAATGCTTGATGAGTACACGCAATTAGATGTTCCCGCAAATCAGGTATACCCACAATCGTTTAATTTAGACGATGTTAAATATTGGATTAACACCAACCCTGAATTTGCAGATCAAAGTGTTTATTTAGATGGTCGCGATAGTGAAGCTGGTTTTGACCCGAGCAATCCAGCAACATGGCAACCAAGCATGGCTGAACTGGTTGCTGACGACGTTAAAATACTTGCGCCTCCCATTTGGATGATGCTTACCATCGATAACGATAACAATATTGTTCCTTCACAATACGCAATTGAAGCAAAAGCGGCAGGTTTGAAGCTCATAGCATGGAGCCTTGAGCGCTCAGGGCCGCTAAATGAAGGGGGTGGTTATTATTATCAGTCAATTGCTGATGTAATCAATAACGATGGCGATATGATGACTGTAGTTGATGTTTTAGCAAAACAAGTGGGGGTAATGGGTATATTTTCTGATTGGCCGGCCACGGTAAGCTACTACGCAAGCTGTAATAAAATGCCAGCTAGCATTTAAAAACGCATTTCAGCGGTCGTTTATTCTGCTGCGCTCAGTTACCATAAAGAAATTACCAAACCTTTTTAACTGAGCGCTTTTATGATCATCCAACAACATAATACCGACTTACCAACGCCAACAGGCCGAATGCGAACCACAGTGTATCGTCCACAAGCGGATGGGCAGTTTCCTGCCATTGTTTTTTATTCTGAGATTTTTCAGCAAACGGCTCCTATTGCTCGAAGTGCCGCACTTTTGGCAAGCCATGGTTTTGTTGTACTCGTGCCTGAGGTATTTCATGAGTTAAACCCTATCGGAACTGTACTTGCTTACGATGATGCAGGTAAAGACAAAGGCAATGCGGATAAGTGGAAAAAACCGCTTGAGCATCACGATAGCGACACACAAACATTAATCGATTTTGTAAAATTGCAGCAGTATTGCTCAGGTTCAGTGGGGGCGATGGGTGTATGTATTGGCGGACATTTAGCTTATAGAGCTGCACTTAATCCCCAAATTAAAGCAGCGTTTTGCTTATACGCAACGGATATTCACAGCAATACATTACCAGCTCAAGAAGGAAACAATTCATTTGAGCGCATGGCCGATATACAAGGTGAAATACATTTTATTTGGGGTAAACAAGACCCTCATGTACCACAAGAAGGCCGCAGTAAAATTTATCAGCAATGTGTAACGACAGGCATTAATTACCAGTGGCAAGAAGTTAACGCGCAACATGCCTTTATGCGTGATGAAGGTGAGCGATACGACGGTGCATTGGCAATCGCAATGTACCAACAAGCCGTGGCGCTATTTAATCGCACTTTATAAACACTTGAAAAACGTCTTACTAAGTACTTTTCAGCATACCCAGCGCGGTATGCTGCTTTACAAAGTACGCTTTTAAATAATCGATAAATAACCTAAGTTTTTTAGAGCCTGTAGCACCTGGCGGAAACACCCCGTAAAGCTCAATATCTTTAGTTTTGTAATCGTCTAATATGATCTCTAGTAGCCCAGCTTGCACCTTTGGCCAGGCATCATATAAGGGAATACGGCCAAGACCATGCCCTGCCTCTACAAATGCCGTGCGTGCTGCCGCATTATTTGTGCTTAAACCACCTTGCATTGTAATGTCGTGCTTTTTGCCCTCTTTTTGAAGCGTTAAAGTTTTACTCCCCAGCTGATACACAACCCATTTATGCGCTTTTAACTCAGCTGGCGTTTTAGGTTTACCAAAATAGTTAAAGTAATCTGAAGAGCCACAAATACAGGTACTCATTGTGGTCAGTTTTGTCGCTTGTAAGTTTGAGTCACTTAACGCAACACCTCGAATAGCAATATCAAAACCATTTTTTATTATATCTACTACGTCGTCGGTCAGCTGTAGGTCGATCTCAATTTTTGGATATTGGCGCTTAAACGTATTTATAGCGGGTACAATTAATTGCATCCCTACATTAACGGGGCAACTCACTTTAAGTAAACCTTGCGGCTCGCTTTTTATATTCTCTATTTGTTGATTAGCGGCATTGGCTTGCTCAGTAATAACGCGACAACGCTCGTAGTACGCTATACCGGCCTCTGTAAGTGTCATTGTGCGAGTAGAGCGGTTTAAAAGTGTAACTTCAAGCTGGGTTTCTAATTTTTTTAAGTGATAGCTTGCCACAGCACGTGTTAAACCTAATTGCTTCGCAGCGCCTGTTAAACTTCCCTGCTCTACAATTTGTGCAAACACCACCATACTTTTTAATTGCTCGAATGACACTTTCATGGCTTTTCCGCCTAGTTAAAATTCAACTCATTCATTGTATCAATTATTAAACCAATAAAGTCAAATTTATCATCGTTGTTTAAAGTAATTTAAATGCATATAGTAATGATACGAGTTTGGTGAATACCAAATAGTAATTAACTCAATTATCGAAGGAATATAGTTATGGCTAAAAAAATACTTATGGTACTTACTTCACATGCGGATCTTGGTAACACAGGTGAAAAAACCGGTTTTTGGGTTGAAGAATTTGCAGCACCTTACTATGCATTTGTTGATGCTGGCGCTGAAGTGACACTTGCGTCTCCTGCTGGTGGCCAACCGCCAATTGACCCTACAAGCACACTTGCTGATTTTCAAACCGATGCAACTAAACGTTACGATGCAGACAGCGCAGCACAAGCGCTAATGGCCAACACACATGTACTAAGCGAAGTAAACTCAAGCGATTACGACGCAGTATTTTACCCAGGCGGCCACGGCCCATTATGGGATTTAGTAGATAACACCGATTCTGTATCACTAATTGAAAGTTTTGTTAAAGAAGAAAAACCAGTTGCTGGCGTATGTCATGCAAGTGCTGTGTTTTTAAATGTTAAAGATGCAGACGGCAATGCATTGGTAGCAGGTAAAAAAGTAACTGGCTTTACTAATAGCGAAGAAGAAGCCGTACAACTGACTGACGTAGTTCCTTTTTTAGTGGAAGACGAGCTAATCAAAAAAGGTGGCGACTACCAAAAAACCGAAGATTGGGGTGTACTTGCCCTAGAAGACGGTTTGCTGATCACGGGTCAAAACCCTGCAAGTTCAGAGCTTGCTGCTAAAAAACTATTAACTAAATTGGGTTAATAGTATTTAAATACTAAGGTTAACGCGGCCTTAATTAAGCACAGCATTTGAGCTGTGCTTTTTATTTGCTTTTCATTACCAAATACAATTCCTATACTGGCAACTGTTTAAGGTCAATTAAGGAAATTTATGACAACCAAGCCTACGTCTCTGTCATTACTAACAACGACTCGCTTTGCTATATTTAGCATTGTCGCTGCTTGCTTTGTACTTCAAGTTATTAATAGCCTTCCTGGTATAAACCTCAATGGTTTAGGTATTTACCCGCGCAGCATACAAGGTTTAATAGGCATACTTTGCGCTCCGTTTCTACACGGTAGCTGGTGGCACTTTGCCAGTAACATGCTGCCTTTTGCGGTGCTCAGCTGGCTCATTTGTCAATACAGTGTTAAACGGTTCTACTCTGTATTTATTTTCACCGCACTTGTGGGCGGGTTATTAGTGTGGGCATTTGGCCGTAGTAGCCTTCATGTTGGTTTGAGCGGCGTAATATACGGGTTGTGGGGTTTTATTCTCTGCTATGGCGTGGTCAGGCGTTCGCTAAAATCAATCGTAATCGCTATCGTTGTTGCCATACTTTATAGCGGATTTATTTGGGGCGTATTGCCGCAACGCTTTCATATTTCGTTTGAAAGCCACTTATTCGGAGCCCTAAGCGGGTTGTTTTTAGGTTATAAATTAGCAAAAGCAGATAGACAAAAAGGTTTGTAAAAAACTATTTTAAGTGAATCAATCTAACAGTGAGGTTATTTATGAGCGATACAAACGATTACACACCAGCCAAAGTGTGGACGTGGGAAAGTGAAAGTGGCGGTAAGTTTGCCAGTATTAATAGACCCATAGCTGGGGCAACTCATGACAAAACCTTGCCTATTGGCGAGCATTCATTTCAACTGTACTCGCTGGCAACGCCTAATGGCCAAAAAGCCGCTATTATGTTTGAAGAACTTTTAGAGCTTGGCCTTAATGATGCGCAATACGATGCTTATCTAATTAATATTGGCGAGGGAGATCAGTTTGGTTCTGACTTTGTTGATATTAATCCAAACTCAAAAATTCCTGCGTTACTCGATCACTCAACAACACCGCCAACTCGTGTATTTGAGTCTGGCTCTATTTTACAATATTTAGGTGAAAAGTTTGACGCACTTATACCCAAAAGCCTTGTAGCAAAAACCGAGTGCCGTAACTGGTTATTTTGGCAAATGGGCTCTGCACCCTACTTAGGTGGCGGATTTGGCCACTTTTATAGCTATGCGCCAAGTAAGATGCAATACCCCATTGACCGCTTTACTATGGAAACCAAACGCCAACTCGATGTACTTAATCAGCATTTAAGCAATAACGACTATATGGCAGGTGATGAATATTCAATTGCCGACATTGCTATTTGGCCTTGGTATGGCTCACTTGTATTAGGCGACTTATACGATGCTGCTGAGTTTTTAGACGTTGCCTCTTATACGCATGTTGTTAGGTGGGCCAAACAAATCGCTGAGCGTCCAGCGGTTAAAAGAGGTCGCCGTGTTAATCGCACATGGGGGCCCGAGGAAGAGCAATTAGCCGAGCGACATAGCGCAGACGACTTTAAATAAAGTGCTACAACGCACCAAAAAAGCCAGCTTAAATGCTGGTTTTTTATGTCCGCTATAAATATGGCGCTAATAAAATGATCACCTCACCCTGCCTGAAAGTAGAATATTTAATCATATCAATCTAGTATAAATTTACTTACCTAAAAACAGTGAAAAGCCGTGGTCAAACTAACAAAAGAGCAAATTTATAAGCGCCTTAACAATGAAGAAGATGCTAAAGCTTGCAAAGAAATTGATGAGTCTGCATGTAAAGAGGTGCCCGGTAACTTCATTATTTTATTACTAAGCCAGCTGTTTAGTAAGTTTGCAGACGCACTACTCAATCCCAAAGTTACGCTTCCCTGGTTAATGCATAGCTTAAACGTACCTGGCAGCTTTATAGCGTGGCTTGTGCCAATAAGGGAGTCTGGCTCTTTACTTCCGCAGTTGGCCATTGCCGATGTGATCCGCAAATTATCTGTTCGTAAATGGGTGTGGGTAATTGGCGCTATTGCGCAATCGATATGTATATTAGCCATGGTAGGCGTTGCTTTTGTATTAGAGGGAAAACAAGCAGGCTTCGCTATTTTAGGTTTGTTAATATTATTTAGTTTAGCACGAGGCTTTAATTCAGTAGCAGCAAAAGATGTACTGGGTAAAGTGATCCCCAAAAAACAGCGAGGCAATATTAGCGGCTTAGCGGCAAGTATTGCAGGTTTGGCAACCCTAACCTTTGGACTACTGATGTGGTTTTTTTCACAGCAGAAAGAACAAAACACGGTATTAATTGCCTTGGTATTGGGCGCAATAATGTGGATTGTGGCGGCCTTTTTTTATAGCCGCATAAATGAATACAAAGGGGCTACCGACGGTGGGAAAAACGGGCTACTGCATGCATTTACAAAACTTAAAATCCTTTACCAAGATAAGCAATTTGCCCACTTTGTTGTCACACGTGCTTTTTTATTGTGCTCAGCTTTAAGCTCGCCATTTTATATTATTTTAGCGAGTCGCCAATCGTTTGAGTTTTCGTTACTTGCAACATTTATTGCTGTATCGGGGTTAGCCAGTTTAGTGTCCGCGCCAATTTGGGGGCGATTAAGCGACCTATCAAGCCAACGAGTTTTAGTGCTTAGTGCCATGCTAGTAACTTTTAATGGTTTAACGGTATTTGTTATTGCAACCTGGTTTAACCATTTGTTGAGTGCTTGGTGGTTGCTGCCTACACTTTACTTTTTACTCTCTGTTGCTCACCAAGGTGTACGCCTTGGCCGCAAAACGTACTTAGTCGATATGGCACAAGGAAACAAGCGCACCGACTATGTTGCAGTAAGTAACACGGTTATTGGCGTGCTTTTACTCCTGTTAGGCAGCATTGGATTGCTTGAGAGCTTTTTATCTACCGCTGAACTTATTTTGCTCTACAGCCTGCTTGGGTTTTGTGGCGCCATTAGTGCATTATTTTTACCTAAAATAGAGTAATTCTAACCATACCAACTTGCACAAATACCTAAAGCAGCTTACTTGATTAAACTGCACTGTGGACAATAAACCTATCTTTAGCAAATATGCTCAGCGCTTAGGTTAATTAAGCTAACTAGCATAAACATTTTATTACAATTACTTACACCCTAACGTTAGTTTTTGCCGTAGGCTGAAAAGAGTTAAATATTCGCCTACTTAAAACTATACAAAGGGATTTACCATGTTAAAACCGTTTAGTGCATTACTTATATTGCTTGCGCCTAGTACTTTATTAGCGCAAACCATGTCGATTAAAACCACTGAAGGGTTAGTAACAACCGACTCGACAACGTTATTTGCTTTTAACAAAGAGCTTAAACAGCTAGAACGCATTGATTTACTATCAGCACAAAACTCTCAGCTCGCTCTGCCTGACAATGCAATTGGTTTTGACGTGGCAACACTTGCTAATACAAATGATAAGCAAGCGCTTGTGGTAGCTAGCGATGGCATTTACAAAGCGGATAAAGAAAAACCTTCACTTTTATTTGCATATACATCAGTAATAAACCAGTTAGAAGTAACAGAGTTTGAAAAAATAAACTTTATCATTGATGCCAACAAAGATGGCCTGAGTGATATTTTGCTCCCAGACTTAAACCAAACAACCCTTTATATTCAAACTAACAACGGCCAATTTACCCCTCATACTTTTGAAAAAAAGACGCAGTTTACTGGTGATTTTTCAAAAGATGGTCTCACCCTTGAAGTTGATATTAATAACCAACCTACAATTACGGATTTTAATCACGACGGCCTAAATGACTTAGTGTTTTTAAATAAACAAGGCGCCAATGTGCTTTACGCAAATACTAATGGTTACAACAAAGCCATGGCTGACGTTAATTTTAATATTGAGTTGGGCGAGCTTAGTAACGGTGAAAAACGCAAAATAAAGCAGCTTCTTGATATAAACAACGATGGCTATTTAGACTTTATTACCAAGCAATATAAGCCAGTGGAAGGTATGGATTCGCTCGATATTGACATAGCGCATAACCTTTATTTAGGTAATAAAACAGGGTTTAGTAAAACACCTATTAAATTGTTAAATACCAGCGGCCCTAGTCAGCTTGTATTTGAAACAGACTTTAATAACGATGGCTTAATAGACCTGCAAACAATGGACTTAGACATTGGCCTTGGCACTATTGCCTCTATGGCTATGGGCGGTGGTAAAACTGACGTAGATGTAGAGATGAATATTTATAAGCAACAAACCGATGGCTCATTTGCTAGTAAATCAAGTATAGAGATTGACCTTGAGATGGAAATAAATATGAGCAATGGCGATGCAACCCCACCCTTATACATAGGCGATATAAACGGGGATGACAAAACTGATGCGGTATATAAATACAGCAAAAAAACGCTCTATGTGTACTACGGCGAAGAGGACAATTTGCTGAACAAAAAGCGTAAAAAAATAAAATTAACCCTACCTAAAAAAAGTAAAGATATTTTGTTAGTTGACATTAACCAAGACGGTAAAAAAGACTTTGTATTTAAATTTACCGAAGAAGATGGCACCAGTAAAATTAAAACCCGCTTAAACTAACCACCTACACAAAAAGCCCAGTATTACTGGGCTTTTAATGTTAGCTTTTACATATATTTACGCTTTAATACTGAGTAACGAATCAGATTCAGACAAGCCAAACTTTTCTTGAACAGCCGATAGTATAGCGTCTTTATCTTCATCGTTTATTTGGCTTGAATACTGCTCTAGTAATTCATCAAGGTAACTTACTACATCTTCTGTATTAACTTGCTCTAGTGAATTTTGTGGCGGTGGAGGCGGTCTTTGCCCTTCAGGTCGGCCAGCATCACCAATACTTTTAGCATCAAATTCAAGCTCGCTCATTAATTCTGCCAGCTCTTTAGTGGGTGAAATACCCTGCTCTTCAAACGCAGCTTGAATGCTCTTTGCATCTTCAGAGGTTAAGTTTTCGGGATCAAATTGCGCTAGCGTTTCTTTTACAAAATCACTTTGTTCTGATGTTAGCGATACAGCTTGGCTTTTTTGCTGCGGCATAAAATTAGTAGCGTTATTGTTTATTGAATTGATCATGTTAGTTTCCTTTCAACGTTCACGACGAGGTGGTTTATGTTCACTTAATTCTTGCTCGCTGATTTCCCCATTACCGTCAGCATCAATTTCATCAAAAATAGTCTGTGCGTCACCGTGAGGTGGCTTTTTAGTATTAAATTCATCAAAACTAATTGCACCATTGCCATCGGTGTCGAGAGTTGAAAAGTCTGGCTTAGGCGGTTTGTTATTACTTCCTTTTGCAGCAATATTGGCCGAAAAAACAATGCTAAGTAATACAATCATTGCTGTTGATGTTAAATGCTTCATAGTAATAACCTTATATTTAGGGCGTGTTGATACCGTAAACTTACACCTTAAAAACGCAAAAAATGTGCAAATAATAAGGAAGTATTAAATAATTTAAAAAATTGATGTGTTCTAGGGCGTTCTGGTTGCTCAATTTACAATCAGCAGATAAGCTAACGCAAGCATGTGTAAATGCGCGTAATACTGCCCTTAATTCTCAAAGCTGATATACTGCTTGAGTATATAAAACAACTAATTACAGAGCACTTTCTTAAATAATGATTAATAACCAACTCCACTTAGCAGGCAAGCTGTGAAAACACCAAAACGCTTACAACCCCTTATCGATGACGGTTTAATTGACGAAGTACTTAGCCGACTAATGAGCGGTAAAGAAGCCGATGTATTTGTAGTTCGCTGTGGTGAACACATTCGGTGTGCAAAGGTTTATAAAGATGCTGTTAAACGCAGTTTTAAAAAAGCCGCACAATACCAAGAAGGCCGAAAAGTTCGCGGTGGTCGCCAAGCTCGCGCAATGGGAAAACGCTCAAGTTACGGGCGCCAGTTAGAAGAAGAAATTTGGCAAAATGCTGAGGTTGATGCTCTTTCTCGTTTAGCTAGAGCCGGTGTGCGTGTACCCGATACATATTTTTGTGTTGATGGTGTTTTACTTATGGAGCTTGTGTCTGACAGCGAAGGCGATGTTGCGCCGCAGCTAGGCCATGTAAGTATGAGTAAAGAGGAAGCTATAAAACAACATACACTGATGATGCATTACATTATGCTTATGCTGTGCGCGGGTATTATTCATGGAGACTTATCAGAGTTTAATGTGCTTGTTGACGATAAAGGCCCTGTGATTATTGATTTACCGCAAGCTGTAAATGCGTCTGCTAACAATAGCGCTGAAGCCATGTTTGCTCGTGACGTAAACAACATGCGTCGTTACTATAGTGAGTTTGCACCTGAGTTGTTAAATACCCAATACGCTAAAGAAATGTGGGCGCTATTTGAAGAGGCAAAACTTACACCTAATTCTATACTCACCGGTGAATTTGAAGATGACAGCGAAGAAGCTGACGTTGATTCAGTACTAGACGAGATACAAGCTGCAGCCGATGAAGAGCAAGAGCGACTAGCGCGCATTAACTTTTCAGACGAAGAATAAAACGCCAACGTTTTTGTTAATCGCTTTGTTCCCTTATTGCGGGTGTACAAAGCGATAACCTACCCCATAAACAGATTGAATCACACTCTCTGTTTTAGTTAATTCATCCAGCTTTTTACGCAATTTTTTTATGTGGCTGTCAATCGTTCTATGACTCACAATACGCTGATCGGTGTACATGGTATCCATTAAGCTATCTCGTGAATAAATTCTACTCGGGTTATTAAACAAAGGTTTAAACAACTGAAACTCAAAGTTAGTTAGCTCAATGTCGTTATCTTGGTATTTTACTTTATAGGTGGTTTCATCTAATTGCATTACCGATGTTTGTACTGCTGAAACGTTGAGACGCCTTAAAATAGCTTTTACCCGCGCAACCAACTCTGCGTAACTAAACGGCTTACAAATATAATCATCTGCGCCTAACTCAAGCCCTAGCAAGCGATCTATCTCTTCTACTTTGGCCGATACCATAATAATAGGCACATTGGAAAAACGCCTAATCGCTTTACATAATTCGATTCCGCTTTGACCTGGTAACATTACGTCTAGCAAAATAAGGCTTGGCCTATTAATTTCAAGCCATGGAAGTACGTCATTCCCATGGTGTATTTGATGAGTATTAAAATGATGATTCATTAAAAAATCACTCATTAGATTAGATAATTTTTCTTCATCTTCAACTATCAAAATGTGTTCACTCATTGGCACCTCTATTCGTAACGTAAATTCAAACCACTTAATAAAGTAGGCAATTTAAAGATTAGGTTTAAACATTGTTAAATGGTTGGCAGGCGTATAATAATAGCTAAACCACCTAGGTCCGCTTTTTCTGCGACTATCTCACCATTATGACCTTCAACTATATGTTTACAGATTGATAAACCAAGGCCTGAACCACCTTCTTGGCGGTTACGCGCACCATCAACTCGATACAGGTATTCAAACAAATGCGCTAAATGTGAAGACTCTACCCCAACCCCATTATCCTCAATACTCAGCTCAATAAATGACTGCCCTTTTTTACTTATGTTTTTAGCAGTTATTGAAATAGTCGTGCACTGAGCATAATGAACTGCATTCATTAAAATATTATCAAACAACTGCAGTAGCCGTGTTTTATCAGCCTCAACATTGGCGTATTGAGCGCTATTTAATAGATATAGTTTGATTGTATGCTGCTCAAATATAACCTGATATTTTTGCTCGATTGTATTTAACAGTATTGTTAAATCGGTTGGCTGCATGGTGTAATGCATCCCCCCTAATTCGGCACTATTTAGCATATGTAAATCATCTATTAGGCGCTTTAAATGCATCGCCTCATCATTAGCTGAACTAATATTTTGGGTGTTAGGCTCACGTACGCCAAGTAACATTGCTTCAAGTTCACCCAGCAAAATACTCATTGGTGTTCTTAATTCGTGAGAAATATTAGCTAACCAGCGTTTACGTACTTGCTCATCTTTAGCTAGTGTAAAGGCCAGTGTATTAAAATCTTCACTTAATTGGCCTAATTCGTCTTTTCTATCAAGAGTCAGCTTAGTAGTGAAGTGACCTTGCGTAAGCTGATGCATCCCGGTTGCTATTTTTTTTACCGGGCTTACTAAATGCCGTGATAGTAAAAAAGTTAACAGCAACGTAAATAACGCAGCAGCTATAGCAATAAACCATAAGTAGTCTGTTTGCTGTTCTAAAAAATCAAGCTCGTAGCCATCAACCAAATTATCTCTTTTTGAAACAGCTAAATAACCAATGACTATATTGTTAACAGTAATTGGCGTATTGATATAGGTGAGTTCATCGAGATAACGCCCTCTTATCGGTTGCTTATTTTTATCAAGTAACGCGTAATGAGCAATATCGTTTGGTCTGGGAGGGCCTTTCATATCAAAGCGACCGCGTTCAGGTGGTGGTGGCCTCATTGACCGGCCTCTAGGACTTGGGCGTTCTGCAAATTCAGAAAATTGGCTGCTTTGTAACTCGGCTTCAACAAGGCGTCTAAAGCTTTTATTGTCACGGATGACTTCGTCCCACGAGGCACTGCTTTCGTATTGCTTTGCGAGCTTTGCTAGAAGCGGCTCAAGTGCTTTTATTTCTTTTGCATTCACATAATCAATAACACCTTGGCCTATGCTCCATTGTATGAGCACCACCAGCCCCGCAATAATGCTAAAGGTAAAGCTAAACAAAATTAAAAAAAGTTTATTGTGAATTTTCATGGGGAAGCGTTCACCTTAAAATTAAACCGCCACTTATAACTTGGCCATATTTAAATAAGTTTAACAACTAAACGTGCAAACAATGTGCACCTACTTAAAAAATTGTACAAAAAAGGCGACCTAAGTCGCCTTTGTATTGTTTAGTTTTTTAAATGTTTATCAAAAAAATCTAAAAAAGCCTGCAGCGTTTTAACGCGATGTGCTTGATGCGATAAATAATGATCGCCATCTTCTAACTCAATATAAGTAACGTCTTTATTTTCATCGTCTAATTCATCTTCCATTTCCCGACTATGGTAAACAGGCACTACACTGTCATCACTGCCATGAACCAATAATATAGGTCGGTTAATCTGCTTTGCATACGTTACAGGAGAGTTAGCTTCTAGCATATCGTCGTCTGTACCAAACTGTTTTCTGACTATTTCTTTATTGGTAAAGTAACGCGCTTTAAAAACAAGGTGTTCTAAATCACTTACGCCTGCAAAACTGGCAGCACATTTAAATGTTTCAGGGTGCTTAACAACCGCCATTAACGCTGCATAACCACCATAACTTGCGCCACCAATACAAATTTTTTCAGGTTGTGCAATACCTTGTTCAATAAGCCAATTGGCGCCATCTTGTAAATCGTCTTGCATGGCTAAACCAAAACCCTGAATAGATTGCATTAAAAACTCATAACCATATCCGCTTGAGCCTCTAAAGTTTGGCTGTAATACAGCGTAACCATGATAAGCCAATAATGCAGTCCAATAATCAAAGTTAGCGTAATCTCGCGCCATTGGACCACCATGCGGAAATATTATAGTGGGTAATTTATCGCCCTTTTCATACCCTACAGGCAACGTTAAATAACCTTCAATGGTTAATCCATCTCGCGCTTTATAACTAATGCGTTCTTTACCGCCGTATACTGTTTCATCAATTTGCGGATAGGCATGAGCAAGTAAAGACAATTCATTTTTAGTTCTATCGCCAAGAAGGTACATGCCAGAGGTGCTGTCTGAGGTAAAGTAAACAATATACTTTTGTTGGTCTTCGGTGGTGCTTACAATGTCAAGATCGTACTCATCTTTAGCGAGCGATGCACGTAGCGAACGGTACAATTTATCTAAATCTGCATCCCAGTAGTTTACCCCGTCCTCTAAATGAGAATCAGTAAAGCCTGCAACCTCACCTGTTTTGCTAGAATAAAAAATAGAACCATCAAAGTCGTATTTATCATTACTGTAAATTAACTCGCGCTCTTTAGTAGTTAGGTTAAGTCTAAACAATGCATCTCGCCCGTTGTGCAAAGCCGAGATATATAAAAGGTTAGGGTTTTTATCAAACCCTAATATAGAAATACTTTGCTCACTAAATACTTCGTAATCAAATAACGTGTCCCAGTCTCCGGTCTCAGCGTTAAGTAATTCATAAGTAAATTGAGTATCGTCCATTATTTTAGCGATTCGCACATTGCCTTGTCTGTCGGAAAACCACGCTGTAACATTATTACGAGGCCTTTGTATTTGCGTTCTGCGCAATGTGGTTAGGTCTAACTCGTATACCGCAGGAGTATTAGCTATTTTAAAGTCACCCTGCACTAAAATTTTATTTTTTTGCTTAGGTAAAAAACTAACAATTTTATCGGCAAACTGTGGCTGTCTCTCGCCACGAGCGGCATTTCCCCTCATAGCCAACTTAATGCCTTTATCGTTAGTTAAGTTATAAGCATACATAAGAGTTGAAGTATATTTAGCACCACCAAATTGGTACTTTATATGGCGTGCACCAAGCAACAGAACATCATCATTCGCCCAGCTATACCAGTCAAAAAATACAGTTTGGTTGTCAGACTGTAAAATAGGGGTAATAACACCTGTTTTAAAGTTTTTTACCATTAGAATTAAAGTGCCTTTGTTGTTTCTTACAAAGGCAAGGTTTTCACCATTAGGCGAAAGCTTTACTTGGCTAAAGTCTTTTAAGCCCGCAAAGGCTTCTATTGGCAATTTTTTATCTTGTTCGGCGAGAGTATTAAAGCTAATAAGAGTGATCAATGCAGCAGCAATAAGTTTACGCATCAAAAGTCCTTTTATTTTTATGTTTTTAAATCAGGTCCGTATTCTATAACTGAGGGCGCTTAAGAACAAATTTATCTTTTGTCGTACTAAAGTAATCGCCACCCATTTTCCCTACAGCCTCTAATCGAGCAGGATCAATATAACCGTTTACTAATATTGCATCATCAACGCATATACCAACTATATCCAATAACATCATTTTTCCGCCACCGGTTTTTTCTGAAACCGTAATTACCTCACGCAAGGTACATTCATAGCGTACTTTAGAAGCCTCGACACTTGGCGGGCTCACTAATGTACTTGGCGCCTGTTGTATATTTGCTTCATCAAACTCGCTTACGTTATTAGGGTAATTGGCACAGCTTTGGTTCATTTGTTCAACTAAGCTATGGCTAACAATATTGACCACGCACTCTTTAGTCGCCAGTAAATTAGTTAACGTGTCTTTGTTAGCGTGATCACGCGGATTTACCTGAGTAACACTTAATACAGGGGGATTACAGCTTGCTACGGTAAAAAATGAGTACGGGGCAATGTTCGCAATCCCTTTTTCGCTTAACGTGCTGATCCATGCAATTGGGCGCGGGCTTATACCGCCCACTAAATATGAATATACATTGTGATCAGCATTGCTAGTTAAATCTAAAAACATGTTTTTCCTTTTTATTATTAAAACTAAATCGCAATTTGAAACCTTTACGTACTAACAACTTTAACTTTTTTATTTTAGTGCGTTTTTTGTAGCAAACAGTACACGTTAATAAAAATACAAACGCAATAAAACACCAAATAAAGTGAACATCAATATACTAATTTAAGCTAAGAGTCGTAAATTAAATGCGTGAAAAAATAAATATAGTGTGGTTTAAACGCGATTTACGCTTAAGCGATCATCAGCCATTAAAAAGTGCGTTTGACACTGGCCTACCTACCTTACTAATTTACAACTTTGAACCACTTCTGCTTGAGGATGCACATTATAATGAACGACACTGGCGCTTTGTGTACCAGTCTATTGTTGATTTAAACTCTCAATTAGCGCGCTTTAATGCAAAGGTGTATATATTCAATGAGAACATGCAAACTCTGCTTCAAAGGCTTGATGGGCAGTTTGAAATATCACATATTTTTAGCCACCAAGAAATAGGGCTAAATAATACCTTTGAACGCGACTTAGCAATTAAAGCTTGGTGCCACCATAACCATATTAACTGGCAAGAGTCGCCAACAGGCGCTGTTATTCGTGGTAAAAAAAACCGTGACAATTGGAACGAACGCTGGCAAAAAACAATGCAGGCTCCGCTTGCTATACCCAATTGGAAGAATGTTAATACCGTCAAACTTAAAAATTATAACAATCCAGAATTACCTGAAACTTACACTCAAGATGATGACAATTTTCAGCAGGGCGGCCCGCTTCATGCTAGAGAAGTTATGCAAAGTTTTTTTACCCAACGCGGTAAAGGCTATCAAAAAGGAATATCTAGCCCTAGCTTAAGCCGCACCCATTGCTCTAGACTATCGCCATATTTAGCATGGGGAAATATAAGCCTTAGGCAAGTTTATCAAACTGCGATTGACGCTTATCATTCAAACCATCCTGATAAAAAAGGTTGGAAGCGCCCGCTTGCTGCTTTTGTATCTCGTTTGCATTGGCATTGCCACTTTATGCAAAAATTTGAAAGCGAATGCACTATGGAGTTTAAAGCATTAAACTCGGGCTATCATTCATTTCCGTATCGTACCGATAAACATGTAAAGCGTGACATTGAGCGCTGGGCGCAGGGGCAAACAGGCGTGCCTATAATAGATGCATGCATGCGCTGTTTAAAGGCCACCGGTTATATTAACTTTAGAATGCGCGCTATGTTGGTGAGCTTTGTAACACACCATTTAAACATAAGCTGGCAGCAAGCAAGCTTTCCGTTAGCTAACTATTTTTTAGACTTTGAACCAGGTATTCATTATCCGCAAATTCAAATGCAGGCATCGGTTACGGGTATTAATACCATTCGCCATTACAACCCGATAAAGCAATCTGAAGATCAGGACCCAACAGGCGCCTTTATAAAAAAGTGGTGCCCTGAACTTGAAAAGCTCCCTATTGAATATTTACACGAGCCGTGGGAGCAAACACCAATGGAAGCGCTTTTTAACGATTTTAAACTGGGTGAAGATTACCCCGAGCCTATGCTTGATTTAACACTCGCCTCAAAAGACGCCCGCGAGCGATTATGGCAATACCGAGATCGTCCTGAAGTTAAACGTGCCATAGGAAAAATACTTAGAAAGCATGTTGCAATCACACCTAACACAAGCAAAGTAAAAAATAAAAACACCGCTAAAAATAACACTCAGGTTAAGTAACTATGGCGCATAAAAAACTAAACCTACCGCAAAAAATTTGCCCTATCTGTAATAAACCATTTACGTGGCGTAAAAAATGGCAACGAGATTGGGACAATGTCATTTATTGCTCAGAGCGGTGTAAACGAAATAATAAGTGATTGCAATTTACTGGCGTCTATTTTGCAACATCATCTGAAATTAATGTTTTTTCGGTTTTATTTAAGCTTTTTGTAAATAACGCTTACCTAATCTGAAAAACTTACATTTAAACAAGGAGAAGATGATGACGATTAAAAAAACGGCAAACTCAAACTGGTCTGGCGATATTAAAACAGGCAAAGGCAGTATTTCAACGCAAAGTGGTGCACTTGATAAACAGCCGTACGGCTTTAATACCCGTTTTGAAGATGAGCCAGGCTCAAACCCTGAGGAGCTAGTAGGTGCCGCACACAGTGCCTGTTTTAGCATGGCGCTGTCGCTTGCATTAGGTGATGCTGGTTTTACAGCCGATAAAATTGATACCAAAGCAACGGTAAGCCTTGATGAAGTAGACGATGGCTTTGCAGTGACGCATATAGCACTTGAAGTAAAAGCACGTATTAGTGACATAGCTAATGAGCAGTTTCAGGCCTTATGTGAGCAAACTAAAAAAGGCTGCCCTATCTCAAAGCTGCTTAATACCGAAATTTCACTTAAAGCAACACTCGATAACGCCTCATAACCAAACCATAGTTATTTTCAATAATATGCAACTTAAGCCAAGTGAGTTTTTTACTTGGCTTTTCATTCATTAGCCAACCCTTTTTGAGTTGTTTAAATCTAATAAATCGTTAAGTAGTGCAATCCCCATACCCAACGCCGGCCATATTACCCATAAATAATTTGGCGAGGTAATTAAATTAATGACTGTTAACAATGCTAATACAGCTAAATAACGCTTTAGATTTTCAAAAAATGTTGATGTATTCATATTTACTCTCCTCTTTGTGTATAGGGTTATTTTTAAGCATAAACAAAACAAATACAGCTGTTAAAAGTCACTCAATATTATGACAAGTGTCATTAATTAGGGCCTACTTATTAATTATTTCTTACTACTTAAAATATAAAAACTCATACTTTAACTTGTTTGTGTTAAGATCGAACTTAAACTAACCTTAAATGCTTATATTAAAAAGGCCGAACTAAATGAATGAAAAATCAACAAATTGCACAAAAGTTACCTGCAGTAACTGTGAAGATGCAAACACACTTGAGTTTGATTTTTCAATGGCGTTTCAACCGATCATAAATTGCCAAAGCAACAATATTTTTGGCTACGAGGCATTAGTGAGGGGACTAAACGGCGAATCTGCTTATTCTATTATTTCTAAGGTAAACGAAAGTAACCGCTATGCGTTTGACCAGCTTTGCCGTATTAAAGCAATTGAACTTGCCGCCAAACTAGGCATTACCTCAATGCTAAGCATTAACTTTTTACCCAACGCTATTTATAAGCCTGAGCGCTGCATTCGTACTACATTAGAGGCGGCTAAAAAGTATAATTTTCCTATTAAAAACATCATGTTTGAATTTACCGAGGTAGAAAAAGTAGAAGATACTGCACATATAAAGCGTGTAGTTGATTATTATCAATCATTAGGCTTTAAAACCGCCACAGACGACTTTGGTGCAGGTTACTCTGGCTTAAATCTACTTGCTGACTTTCAAACAGATATCATTAAGCTAGATATGGCACTTATACGAGATATAAACAGCGATAAAAAACGCCAATTAATAGTAACCCACTGCCTAAATATGTTTAGAGATTTAAATATTACAGCACTGGCTGAAGGTATAGAAACAGTAGAAGAATACGTGTGGCTTAAACACGCGGGGGTTGAATTAATGCAGGGCTACTTATTTGCAAAGCCTGGCTTTGAGTGCTTACCCAATGTGAACCTTGATTTGTAAAGTAGAGAATAATCGCACACCTTAAATTTATACAAAGCTTGATTAATGCCGCTCATTGTAAAACGGCATTAATCTGTTAAGTCTAACCTACTGCTTACCTGACCATGCCTTCACTAATTGGGTTAATTGCTGTTTTATATCATTATTAGCAATTGCCTGACTTAGGGTTTCAGTTAACACTTTAATTTCGTCCTGATTAGTATTTTGTGCAATAACCTCACCTAACTGCTGCCCAAACATCGTAATTGTTTGATTAACATTATTAGCATTGAGTGTTTTATTGAGTTCGCTTAACTGAGAATGTGCGCTACTTTTCTCAATGACACTAATTAGCTCTGCTACACTGCTTTTATCTGGCGCTTGGTGTAATAAGCTTTGAAGTGTTTCATTAAGTAAATTAAAGCTCTGACGGTTATCTAAATTGGCCAAACCTTCGCCAACCGTGCCAATTGATGCATTGTAATCATAACTTAAGTTACTTTTACTGAGCTTACTTGCAATGCCCTCTAACGCCTCATGCAAATATCCCATTTGCTCAACCGCCATCATTACCGGGCTACCTGCACCATCAAGTTTATTTAACCTAACAAAGTCACCTTTAATTTGCTCATAGCGCGCTTGTTCTTGCGCTGTGGCGGTACCTCGCAGTTCACCTAACTTAAGTAGATTCTCTTCAGAACCTTTACTGAGTGTTTGAGCCTCACCTCGGTAATGATCGCAAATTAAATTCTCGAGCTCTTCGTCATTCATAGCTGCTACAACTTTTTCAGCCATTTTATTCATATTACGGTAGCTACCTTGTAGCTTGAACGGCGGCTCTGTACGGTAGTTGTTGTCTTGCGCAGCTGAAGCAATATATTGCGCATTTACTTTTAATACGGTGTCTCTAATAGTGATCAGTTTATTAATTACCGCTTTAATTTCGTTTGCCTCAGCTTGTGAGTAACCATACTCAAGCTCGTTAAGTGGTATATCTTCACCTTGGCAAATACGCACAAATTTGTATAAATCGTCCATATTTCTGTTTGCCAGCGGTGCAAGCACGGAGTTAGATGTAAGGGCATTTTCTATAAAGCTCATTGCAAACTCTTGCTCGCACCCTGCTAACGTATCACCTAAGTTATAAATATCGGCACGGTTAGCAAGCATATCCGGTATATTAAAGCTCTCACCCGATTCGGTATAGGGGTTACCCGCCATAACCACAGCAAACTTTTTACCACGTAAATCATACGTTTTACTTTTGCCATTCCACACGCCATCAATTCGGCGCGAGCCATCACATAGCGAAATAAACTTTTGTAAAAATTCAGGGTTTGTATGCTGAATATCATCTAAATAAAGCATTACGTTATTGCCCATTTCAAAGCTTTGATTGATTTTAGCAATCTCTTTTTCGGCAGTTGCGTTAATGGCTTGAGATGGGTCAAGTGATACTTGGTCGTGCCCTATTGACGGGCAATTTACTTTTACAAATGTTAAGCCTAGGCGGTTAGCCACGTATTCAACTAACGTAGTTTTACCATAACCAGGCGGCGATATAAGTAATAGCATCCCCATTAAATCGGTGCGTTTGTTTTTACCCGCTGAGCCAATTTGTTTTGCTAAGTTATCGCCAATAATTGGAAAGTACACTTTATTAATAAGCTGGTTTCGCACAAATGAACTCAAAGGCCGCGCTTTAAATTCATCTAATTGTAAGCGCTCTTTTTGCTCAGCTAAAATTTCACTGCGTAGAGAATGGTATTGCTCAAAGGCAGGGACTTGTTCAGTAATATACTCTCGCGTGCGTGCATAAAACGACGCATAATCAACTTGAAGTGTTTGCTCACTTATTTGCTTATGCTGCCCCATTAATCCACTAACAGTGTAATCGGCATTTACATCTAAAACGCTGTATTTGAAAGAAGTAGAGGCTGTTAAATGAAGGTAATTCGCAGCTTCAGCTTGAACTTCAGCGCTAATATTACTGTGTTGTAAACAATAGGCATTTAGCCAACTTAAATAAAGTAGACCGCGCTCATCTGTGCTATTAAGTGTGGTATTAGCTTGGGTTAGCTCTTTGCTAAACCCCTTACTATTTGCATCACTATTAAACTGCTCGGCGAGGTTTTTAGCTTGCTGAGATACTATAAACAGAGGCTCATCTGCACTTTTTTGCTGCGCCAATTGCTTAATTAAATATGCTGCGCTGAGCTCACTTGATAAATTACTAAAGTGCACAAGCATACGAGGTATCGTATTTAAAAACTCGCTGATATATTCACTCAGTTGAGATGTTAAAGCGCTAATAAAGTTAATTGCGCCAAAGTGCGTTTCCATCAACAATGCATTTTTTGCTTGGTGATAAAAAGTAGCCAACTGTTCTGCTGACAATTGTGCGCTGTAAAGCTGCGCTACTACCCTACAACTTACTGGGTAAATGAGTAAATCAAGGGTGCTTTTTTGATTAAGTAAAGACTCTATTATTGCGCTTGCGTCATGATCGTGAATGCCCTTTTCGTAACCTTCTTGGTAACGGGGCTCTGCAAATTTTTGCACTACATTTAAAAGCGTACCGTTGTCTTTAGCTTGCTGTAATTGTGTAAATGTAAGTGCATGCTCACTATTTTCGCAGGCTAATAACATTTGTGCAGCTAAATATTCACCACGATAAATAGCGCTGTTTTCAGACACGAGCGCTTGCTGCCACAAGTGACGGCTTTGCGCTAATGTTTCAACACTTTTTGCGTCGGTAATCGGCTCAAAGTAATCGGTCCCTGTTAAATGCAGCATTAGCTGCTCATCACGAGGCAGTAACGTTAAATCAAGTAATTGTTTATTAACACTAAATGCGTGTTTACCTATACTTACCGTATTACCGCCATCGGTAAATATATCTTGTTTATCACGTAATGAGCGAATGCCCTGATCTTTGCTTGCTTTTAGTTTTGACTGAATATCATCGGCACGTATTTCGTCGCCAATATCTTTTAACTCTTGCGTAAGTGCTCGTAACTTACTGATCATCGGATCAGCTGCAAAGTAGGTGTTTAATGCATCTAACTCAGTGAAGCTTTGCGAACGTCGATTAACGCCCTGTAAAATACGCTCTGCGGCATTTGCTAAATTAAGCGCACGTCGCTGACGCGCATCAATTAGGCTTTGCTTATGTGCTTCAAAGCTTTCATAAACGTCATCGCGCTTGGCTATTATTTCACTAAGGTATTCATCAAAATCGCTAAATTGCGACTCGAGCTCTTCTAGCTGTATTAGCAAACGCGATAATTGATCGTCACACGCCTCAGGGGTTTTTGCATTATTTAATGCATTAGTAATACTTTGCGAAAACAACTTAAAACGAGCGGCAAACTCAGCTTTAGCCTCAACACTGCCTAAGCTTTTTTGACGTATTTCTATGCCTGCTTTTGCCCTATTAACTAACGCATATACACCGCTAATATCTTCTAAAATTTGGGTGCGAATACGGCTATCGTCTATGTCTAAATCAAGCATTGTGTGGTTAAGTAAATCAAGTTCCACACTTTGTTTATCAAGCTCAGCAACATAGGTTTTGAGTTCGGTTACGCTTTCACTCTTAGCACTTAACTCTTCGAGCTCTTTTAACTTTTTATGATACGGCTCGAGTGCTGTTGATTGCTGTAAAAAAGCTGCAGTAGCTTGGCTTACACCGCTCAAATGCTCATCTACATCAGCTTGTAACTGGTTAAGCGCATCGGTGTCTATGTACTTAATATCTTCAAGGCTGATTATTTGCCCTTTTAGTACTTTTAACGCGTCTATTGCCGTAACAAATTCAGACACCGCTTTAAAGCTATCGGGGCGAACCTCTCGTGTTACTTCTGTGTACTGTTTAGTTATATCTGCAAGTGCTTGCTTAGCTTTGTTCTGTATTTCAGTTACTTTTTCAAACTCATCAAGTACTTGTTCTGCTGTCTCAAAAATACTGTGCAAGCTTTGCGCTATGTCAGCAAACTCACTTTCGTTGAGCCAATGGTAGCGATCAAATATATTTCGGCTCAGCGAAATCATATCTTCGTAGTGAAACAAACTTGGGCTTTGCTCGTTAATCGCTTTGCATACGCTATATAAATCTGAAATACCGCGTACTAAATCGGGGTTACCAATTTTTCCAAAAAAACTCGTTAAAGCAGGTGCATTGGCGGCAAACTCAGCTGATACAAATGGGCTTTGCCATATTTGGATTGGGTGTACGCGTTCAGCTTGTTCGTTATCGGCTTTGAAGGTTAACGCTATGCCATCGTTGTAAATACCATAACCGTGACAGTAGATTGGGTTTTGTAAGTTTTTATCAATAATATTGTAAGCAAATAAAGCATAGCGTCCTTCGCTTGGCTCATAAAATACATACAATACATCTTCGCCATTGGGCGATTTAACTTGGCGATGAAATTCTAAATCATCAATTTGTTCTTCAAATGAGCGAGCCTGTCCCGACTGCAAATAGTAACCACCGGGGAAAATAATACCATGGTCTTCAGGCAGCGTAACACATGCGCTACCAATGGCATCTTGACGCGTAACCTGCAAAGTGCGGCTGTTAAAAATAAAATAGCGCCACTGCTTTTCTCGGTATGGCAAAATTTTAAGTAAAATCAAGTCACCCACTTGCGCGTATTCAACCTCGCTATCAGCAAGCGATTGGTTTTTATCTTCAACAGGTTCTTGATGAATGCCTTCGCCGGTTTCGGTGCTGTTTTCTATTTTTATGGTGAGTGTGCCACCAATGGTTTCAACAAATACGGTATCAGCAATATTTATATGACCGTGACGCCCTTCAACATGGTCACTGCGGTCTGTTTCTTGCCATTCAAAATCATAATCGTGTGCATGCTTTATATCGCGTTCACCGCGATTATCAATATAATGAATAGTGTTATCTGGGTGTATCTCCCATCTAAACACTCGCACGTCAGAGAGCTTTTCACCAATCTGAAACAACGCAAATAACTTACCGTTTTGTTGATATAAGTGCTGTAGCTTGGTTTGCTTGTAGTAAGTATAAAGCTCTTCAAAATCTCTAATAAAACGGGTATCGGTTAAAAATAAGGTTTTTTCTGGGTAGGGTTCAATCTCAAAGTGGTCCTCTTGCTGAACCAATTTGTGCACACTAAATACATCATCAATTGAGGTTTCTTTTTTCAGACCCAAAAACACGTTGTAAGCAAAAATAACCTTGTCGCCTACAATCACAATATCGCGAGGCGTACAGTTTTGCTCGGTGCGCGCACGCACGCGCCCTTTAACTTGAAGCTCTGTACTACCAAACTCGCTAATACGCTGCGAATTAACGTTATCTGTTTGCGTTTTGAGTGTTGCGCCAAAATTATTTAAGCGACGCTTAATTAAATCGTACGATCCCTGCTCTAAAGCATGTTGTGTTGAGTCCGTCATTAAACCTTTCCTGCAGTATTACTTTTGTATGTGTGATCAAAAAAGCCGTAAATAAATTACGGCTATAGATTGAGAGGGAGTTAGTCTTGCGGGTCGAGTTTTATTTTCTCGTCAAGGCCGCTGCCCATATTGCTCCCTAGCATACTTAGTAATTGGCTTTTTTCAGCCGCTGTGGTGTTACTCAATTGCTTTAATAATTTACTCATATTAAGGTTTTTCATGGTTTCAGCTGAGCCGTTAGCGCCCGCTAATACTCCTTTCAAATCCTCAATTAAATTGCGATCGCCATTTAAGTGATCTTTAAATACAGTTTGTACTGTTTTGCTTTCATCTACTAAACCATCTATTGATTTACCTAAGCTAATAGCACTCATAAACTGGTTAAAGAACTGGCCATCGCCGCCCATAATATTAATATCGGCATCGCCTAGTGCTTTGCTCATCACTTGAGCTTGATGCTCTGCTATGTCTTTACCTGCCTCAATTTTAGCCAGCACTAGCTCTTTTTGCTGGTTTAGTTGTAGTGTAAAGCTTTCGTAGTCACGGGCATCTTGGTCCATCGCATTAAGCGCTTGTAGTTTTTCTTCAAGACCTTTGGCCTCTGCAAGCATTTTACGTTCAAGGTTAATGGCTTCAACTTCACCTTGTTTCTCATTCGCATCAGCCATGGCTGTTTGCACTTGCGCTTGAGATAGCCCTATTTCACGGTTACCTTGTGCTTCTGCTTCTAATTTTTGACGCAATACTTTAGCGTCTACTTCACCCTGCATTGCGTTTGCTTGTGCTTTAGCTGTTATAACGTCAGCTTCAGCTAAGCCCTGCGCTGCGGTTTCAACTTGTTGTGCTTGAGCAAGTATCTTTTTAGACTCTGCTTGCTGGTTAGCAATACGCAGTTCTGCATTGGCCATTGTTTCAAGTTCACGAGCTTTAAATTCAGCGGCTTGCTCTTGCGCTTTAGCGGCTTCAATATCTTTAACTAGTGCTTCTTCTGCTTCTGCTTTTGCACGAATAATAATGGCGTCTTTTTCACGCTCTGCACCCGCTAAAACCTGCACATCTTTAATACGCTCTTGCTCTTCAGCTACCGACTTTTCTACTATTACGCGATCGCGCACTACATCAGCAATTTCTTTACGTTCTACTTCAAGTGCTTTTTCTTTATTAATTCGTAAAATTTCAGTTTCTCTTTCTCGTTCAATCACTTCTATTTCACGAGAGCGTAAAACTTTTTCTTCCTCAATACCCAGTACTCGCAGTCGGTTTTGCTCTGCAATATCAAGCTCTCGTTGCTTGTTTTGCTCGCTAATTCCAATTGACTCTTCAGATTGAATACGCGCCTGCTCTGATTTTAAACGCTCTTCGTGGCGTACTTTTTCAGCTTCGGCGTGTTCACGCGCTTTAACGGTTTCAATTTCACGAACTTGACGCGACATTGCATCTTGCTTTTGGCGTTCTATTTCAAGTGATTTCTCAGTGGCTTCTTGGTTTTGTATTTCTACTTTTGCGCGCTCATCACATTTTAATTGATTGGTTAATACATTTTGCGCTGCCGTCATTTCGGTAATACGACGAATACCTTCTGCATCAAGAATATTTTGTGAATCAAGCTTTTCAATCGACGTTTGTTCTAGGTAATCAATGGCAACATCTTCAAGTGTATAGCCAGATAAGTCCTGCCCTATCACTTCTTTAATGTTGTCTCTAAATTCGTTTCGGTGAGTAAATAACTCAACAAAATCCATTCGCTTACCAACCGTTTTAAGTGCCTCTGAAAACTTAGCTTCAAATAATTCTTGCAGCGTTTCATGCTCTGATGCACGTGCACAACCTACTTGCTTTGCTACACGTAAAATATCGTCTTTGTTTTCATTAACACGAATATAAAACGTAATGGCGATATCGGCACGTATATTGTCTCTACAAATCAAGCCGCCTTTGTCTTTACGTTCAAGTACCATGCGCTTTGTTGAAATATCCATCACTTCCATTTTATGGATAACAGGGTAAACAATGCCACCGGTAGTGGTAACGTCTGGCTCACTTTTCATTTTATTTATAATGAGAGCTTGGCCTTGTTCCACTTTGCGATAAAACTTGCCAACAATTAACAAAATAGCAAAAATGACCGCTATCGCTATACCTACAAACGTTAATATAGGTAGTAAGTTATCTAAAAATTCCATGTTATGTCCTAACGTAATTATCGATTTATTATGTGTTATTTACAGCAAAAAACGGCGTTGTGTTACCAAGGTTTAGCAGTAACAATATAACAATGCTGCTTTTTTATATGCTCAAGTAATATTACCGTATCACCTGCGCTGAAGGGGTATTCATCATGCGATCTAATTTCAATGAGTTGCTCAGTGCCTTGAAAATTAACTCTGCCTTGACCAAACGTTGGTGTCACTTTTCCAGTAACAACCGTGCATTCAAGACCCAATAAGTCGCTACTGCGAGAAGTTTCTACACTTGAGAAAAAGCGTTGTAATGGTTTTGAAATAATTACTGCAATTGGTAAAGCAATAATCGCGCTTACTACCAGCATCACAAAGCCAAACACATAAAATAAAACACCATCACCAAGTAGGTAAGCAAAAAACTTATGTGCATAAATACTAATTAGCCAGCTAAGCATAACCACTAAACTAATTGATACCGTAATAGGAATACTGCCAAAACCAAAGTTTGACGCTGAATGGGCGCTATTTGAATTAGATGAACTGGGCTCTATGTCTAAATCAGATTCAAACATATCAATGTCAGCAAAGCCTAATAAAGTGATCACCCAAAAAAGGATTACAACCAAAAGCAGGGCCGTGAAAATAATGGTAGGAAACGTAAGTGCTAAATTCAAAAAGTCCATATTACTGCTATCCATCTGTATTAATACATTTACACAGTATGATTTTTACCATTTTGAAGAGAGTTTGTTAAGTTTTTTATAATAATTAGCCAGTGGTTTATAAAGAATTGTAAATAGCTCACCTCTATTTTTATTACCTCATTATAAACCCACTATTTGTAGGCATTTTTCAACGGTCAATTTAGCTCACTTACTTTTAGATTGAAATATTCTATCTGCACGTATGACTTTTTAACGATAGCTACTATATCACTGCAAGTTACACTGATAATAATAACTACGATCAATACAATATTCGCTTAGTGGTCCAATTTTAACAGATACAAAAAAGCCGCCTTACTAGTTAAGCAAGGCGGCTTTCATATTAAAACACTTATGAGCTTACATATTACCAAGCTCAATCATCATTGCGGTATACATGCGTAAATTAAGCTCTAATTGCTCAAGTGTAATAAATTCATGCTCAGAGTGGCCTGTATAACGTTTACCAGGCATTGAAGGTCCAAACGATACTGCATTATCAAATAGTTTTGCGTTAGTGCCTCCGCCAATTGATACAAAATCGGCTTTTTCGTCGCCGGTAAAGTGCTTAAATATATCAAGTAGCTTTTGCGCATGCGGCGCATTGTCTAACAGCATAGGATTACCTATCACTGTATCTATACTCTCGAGTATAACGTTATTGTTAGCTTGCCATTGATTAACGGCTGTCTCTATTTGTTGCTTTAATACATCTTCACTTTTACCAACAGGGCGACGAGCATTAACAGCTAACGTTAGCTTATTCCCGCTGCGCTCAATGACGGTTGGGGCTACGGTCATTGGGCCCATAAAGTCATGCTTATAGGCAATATCGCCAAACTGCTTACCGTGAAGATCTAACCCTATCAGTTGATTTACAAATTTAATAAGCTGTCCATCGCTATTGTTTTCAAGTGCGATTCCATCAAATAGCTCGGCTAAATGTGCAATGGCGTTCACGCCAGATTCGGGCTCAGAAGAATGGGTAGACATGCCCTTTACATTAATGGCAATGGCGTTATTTTTTTTACTAAAGTTAAATTCAACTTGATTTAGTTGCTTTGCTTTTGTTTTTAGTTGGTTAACTAGCGCATTGTTTGCATTATGCAGTACTAAACTTGCATCTTCTGGTATTTGGCTTTTGAAAGCACCACCAGCAAGGTCGCTTACATACACTGCTTTTTGATCTGATATGGCATTAAATGTAGGAGAAATTAAGCTCCAACCTTTTTCAGCAACCACTACCGGGTATGATGCATCAATGGTTACTGCATACTTTGGTTGCTCGTATGTTTTCATGAACTCAGTAAGTGGGCCCCAATCAGACTCCTCAGCCAGATAAATCATCAGCTCAATGCGGTTATTGAGCTCTATGCCTTTATCTTTAATCGCTTTCATGGCGTAAAGCGCAGTAGCGATAGCGCCTTTGTCATCTTCGGTACCACGGCCTACTAATTTACCCGGCTCTGAGGTATCAATAATAAAGGGGTTTTGCTTCCACTTACTCGCATTAGCTGGCTGCACATCACCGTGTGTTACCACTGTTACCTTGTCTGTTTGTTTACCCATGCCAATAAGCACGGTGTAACCAAGGTCTTGGTAGTCGAACCCAAGCTCGGCAGCTTTCATTTTTAATACCGATTTAAAGTTAATAAAATCTGGGTTTTGTGGTGCGGGTATTGAATCTTTATTTACTGTAGGAAAAGCAACTAAGTTAGTTAGCGTGTGTACTTGCGCATTTTGGTAGGTATTTACAGCGTAATCGGCAACATTATCAATATTTTTATGTAACTGTGCGTGCGCGCTAAATGCGAACAAAAGAGCACTGGCTAAAGCTAACTTTTTCAAAACTTATTCCATTTAATTAATAACTAAGGGCTTTAATTATAGCGCCCACACGGCATTACAAATAGCGCTTTGCGGTAATTTAACAAACTATTAAGTGTAAATATTTATATGGCGGCTTTAATATGGATAGCGGTATAATAAGCGGCTTAAAATAATTGGGGTAAATCAGTGTGAATCGTCGTAAAAAAATAGTCACTAAGTTTCAAAAGAAAGACAAACGCGCTAACGCTAAATTACACAAAAGTAATAAGCCCGCGTATATATCAAAAGCAGAGCGCGAAAAGCTAGAACAACAAGCAGAACAATCAACCCAAATTGAACAAAACCAAGAGCAGCCGTAACCTGCTCTTAGTTGTAAATTATATAATCGCCTTAAAATGCGACACTCATCCCTATATTAAACGAACGCCCCTGCCCTGCGAGCTGCTCAAAACCCGTGCTTTCGCCTTTTTTAAGCTGCGCAATGCTCACCCCACCAAGCGGTAGCTGATAGTATTCGTCAAACAAATTACTCACTTGTGCACTTAACGTTAAGTCGCCCCATGACGCTTTTGAACCTAAATTTACAATGTTGTAGCTATCGGTTTGGTTTTCTAATCGGTTGTTATCGACGCGTGTTTTAGCATCATTCCATTGCCACGACAGCGTATTTTCAAAGCGGCCCAGTTGTTGGCTTATTTCAAGCTTAGTATACAGTGGTTTTATTTGATAAAGCGGCTGGTTGGTATCATCTCGCTTTGCACGTGTATTAGTAATATTTGCATTTAATTGCCAATTACCGAGTGCTTTAGATTGATGAATATTCGCGGCTAAATCTAACTTAACCCCATACAATACGGCATCCGTATTAGTAAATTTAAGTATGTTACGTGCTGTGTTTTCTAAGCCAAATCGATTAAAAGACCTGACGAGGTCTGCATCAATGTAGTCAGATGCATTGGTATACCAAATGTTAGCACTTACTTGCCAGTCGTCGTTTTGAGCCGATTTAATATAAGTAGAGCTTATTGTATGCGCGGTTTCTACTTCTAAATTTTGGTTGCCTATATAGCCATTGCCATCACCGTACCAACCAATCATGGTGGTTGCCATATTGCTCACACCCCAGCTGTATCGCTCATACAAATTAGGTGCTCTGTTTTTGCGAGCAAGACCAAGCTGTAGCTCGTCAGTATGAGTAAGCTGATAATTAAGTAGTACACTGATATCAACCACCGTGTCTGATTTATCGTGCTCTTTGCTATTAAAAGCAGCAGCGGCACTTGCGTTACTGGGCTGCATTGGCATGGCGCTCATAGCCATCATTGCCATACCTTCGTTATATGGCTGAACATCGTCAGCACGAGTATTTACATGCTCAACACGTATACCTGAATTTAACCACAACTTAGTATTTATTTGGCTCTCAAATTCTGCAAATGCTGCAATACGCTTACGCTGACCATTATTTATATTAATGTAATCGTTTGGGCCCATCATGGCGGAACCTTCAACAGCAGACCACCAATCATCAATTCGGTAATCATAAAATGCTTGCCCAAGTAATAGGCTGCTATTGCTACCTAGGTTTAAACGCCATTTAATTTGAGAGCTTATATCGCTCGCATCTGTATTCATTGGCATCATGCCTGTTTTTTCAGCGCTAAAAAAACCCATTTCGTGTTTAACATCATGCCAATTAAGTTGGGCTTCCAATTCACTGTTTTCCAATACACGCTTGTACTGGGCCGTTGCGCCATAACTTGTGTTATCAGTCATATCCATATACTGATTGGCGAAGCCCTGATAAGGTATTTTTTGATGTGTAAGCTTAATTACAAACTGTTGTTTTTCGTCTCGTATTGCTGCAGAAAGCGCATGGTTTTGCACGCGATATAAGGTATCTAATACCAAGTCTCCATTTCCGTCGTCGTAACTTTTGGCATCACTAAACGCACCTTGGTAATTAAAACTCAGGGTATTGCTCGCAATACGTGCTCCTACCCCCACTTTTCGCGCATTGTTTACGCTATTATATTGAGCAGATACATAGCCTGAGTGCCAGTTAAGCTCATTACTTTGGCTATACTGTGGTGAAATAGTATTTACGCTTATCACCCCGGCAATATTATTGCCACCGGCACTTACCGCTGATATACCCGCAATAACATGATAAGCCGTAATTTGATTAGCAGAAACATACGAAAGCGGAGGGTTCATATGATTAGCACATGCCGCTGTAACATCAGCCCCATCGACTAATACTTTTACTCTATCCCCCATCAAGCCATTTAAAATAGGCAAATTAGACACCCCACCTGCAGCAGAAAAATCCACCCCTAAATCATTTAGTAATGATTCTGCAGAGCCAAGTGCAAGGTGTTTATTTTGCGAATGTCCCTGAACCTCAATAACTTCTAAAGAGGTGTCTTCTGCAAAGACTACTGAAGAAAATATGCTGCCTACAAAAAAAGCCAAAGGCGTTAATAAATATGTGTTTTGAGTGTTGCTTAAATCTGCCATTTTATAATTATGCCACTGTAATAGTTGGACTAATTATAATTCTTGAGGCTAGAATAAAAGCGCGACAAATTGTCGCACTTTACTCATTTTATTTTAAATACGACGGCGTTATTCATCATCAAAAATATCTTCTATTTTTAATTCAAATAACCGCGCTGCTTTAAACGCCAAAGGTAAACTGGGATCAAACTTGCCTTTTTCTATTGCGTTAATAGTTTGGCGTGATACATCTAATAATTCTGCTAGTTTGGCTTGTGTTAAATTTCGTTCAGCCCTGAGTACTTTTAAGCGGTTTTTCATTCGTCGCCCTCATCACAGCTGTAGCGTTTGTTAAGTATGTAGGTACTAATTAAATAAACCGCGCCCATTAAAAACATCAAGTCTGGTATGTCAGCCCGCACGCTAATAATGCCACTTAATTGTAAGTTACTATATGCAAGCCCACCGACCACAACCGCCCCAAGCGTAAAACCCATTGCACTTAAATGTATTTTTTGCTGTAACTCATCAAGCCCCTGTAAGTTGCGTTTATTAGCTATGATCATTGCAGTGCCCACAACAACATTTACGACAATAAAAAAGCCACTCACCACGTTATTATGATCCCAAATTAAAACCGGACCAAACGAGCAAATGGCTAGCGATAGTAACCAAATAAGCGTCCACTTAGCTAAATTAGTCGTGTTTATTTTTTGACGCTGCTTTAACGTTAATTGTGTTTGCATTTTTTAACCCTCTCAAAAAGTAAAGTGTACTTTACTATACTTGTACAAAAACAACCGCAAGTCAAATAAGCTTTACATAAAGATTGGCTTTATTGACATTACAATGTGTTACAAATCTCCAGTAAAATGTATCCAGCAGCACTTCTAAAAAGATAAAAATAACAATAGAATTACGTTATTAAATATTAAGTAACAAGTAGCCATGATATTTAATAAATACTCTAAAAAATTAAGGATATAAAATGTTAATTACAAGGCTTATAGTTTTATGCTTATTGTTATTAAGCTTTAACTCATATAGTAAAAATACGTTAGAAGATTTCTTTGATAAAAGCGGATACGTTCAAGTTAAAATTTCACCTAGTGGGAAATATTATTCACTCACTTACAGAGAAGATACTGAAGTAAAGCTGGTCATCCTTGAAAGAGAATCAGGAAAAACAACGGCCGCATTTGCATTTGGCGAAAATCAAAAAATACGTAATGTCACCTGGTTAAATGACGAAAGATTTATGATGTCAGTAGCTAAAACAGTTGGCTTTTTAGATACCAAAGGCGGACGCCCATATTATGTTGTTGCTAATTACGATGGTTCAAAAAGACGTGAAATTCTATTCTCAAACACGTCAGTTTTAGAAGTCATTAGCACCCTTCCAAATGATAAAGAAAACATTCTAGTCGCCAAAGGTCACTTTAATGATGACTTTGCCGTTAATGTTCATAAATTAAATATTTATAACGGAAAAATGGATTATGTAGGCGGCCAACCTAAAGACGACGTATTTGGTATAACTACCGATATTTCGGGTAACCCTAGATTGGCATTTCATTATGAAGAAGATGAAGAGCAAGAGCTTGGCAAAGGCGATTTAAGTGTTTATTTTAAGAAAAAAGTGAACAGCGATTGGCAGTCTTTAAATCTTGCTAAACTGAACTTTGAAAAAGGAGATGCGTTAGGTTTTTTAGGTATGAACCTAGAGGGTAACGAGGCCTTCTTAATGAGTGACTCGGGCAGAAAAACTACTGCTATTTACAGCCTTAACTTTGAAAGTGAAGAACTGACACTTTTAGCGTCAAATGACAGTGTTGATATTTCAACGCCAATATTTGGTCCTAACAGAGATGTTATAGGGGCTACGTTTGACCCTGATTACCCTCAATATCAATACTTTGATGCAAAGGGTGAAAATGCAATATTTAAAGAGCTAAGTGACACATTTAAAAATTACCGATTACAATTTACAAGCCACTCTAAAGAAAAAGGTCTTTCTGTGTTTTCTGTAGAAGCTGATAATTCGCCAACTACTTTTTACTTGTACGATACTAAAAATAAAAAAGCGACTTTTATTGCCTCAAGTGCTCCTCAGATAGATAAAAAAAGCCTCTCTATGACTGAACCTTTTAAAATAAAAGCAAGAGATGGCGTTGAATTAAACGGCTATTTAACCATACCAAAAGGAGCTGCTGATAAAAACTTACCTGCAATTGTTTACTTGCATGGCGGCCCACATGGACCTAGAGATTTCTGGCAATACAACCCTGAAACTCAGTACATGGCTTCATTAGGTTACGCTGTACTTCAAGTAAACTTTAGAGGGTCTGGTGGCTATGGCAGCGAGTTTGAGGAAAGTGGTTATAAAAAATGGGGACGCGAAATGCAAGACGACGTTACCGATGCCACTTACTGGGCTATTAATGAAGGGATAATAGATAAAGATAAAATATGTATCTATGGTGGTAGCTACGGTGGTTACACTACGTTAATGGGCGTTATTAGGGAGCCAGACCTGTACAAGTGTGCAATTGGTTATGTGGGTGTATATTCAATTCCAGAAATGAAAGAAAGCGGCGATATCCCCACCAGAGAGTCAGGTCGAAAGTATTTAGACATGGTTCATGGTACCAACATGGAAGATATGCAAGCTCGCTCTCCTTCATTTAATGTTGATAAAATTAAAGCCAAGCTGTTTATTGCCCATGGCGAGGACGATGTAAGGGTTCCTATGGAACAATATGAAGCATTAACATCAGCGCTTGATAAAATAGGCTATCCATATGAGTCAATGGTGAGAGACGAAGGGCATGGATTTCATCAACCTAAAAACATCTCTGATTTCTACACAAAAATGGCTGAATTTTTTGCAGAGAGCCTAAAATAATACGCCAATAAAATTGTGCCAGCATAAATGCTGGCACTTTCATCCGCTCCACTAAAAAACAATCTTACATAGCTTCCACTGCTTTTAATAGCATCCAAAAGTTATGCCCACCAGCATTAAATAATATAAATCGTATTTATTTAACTCTATCTAATGACTTAGCCTACCGCTTAACTTAAACTAAATGCCTCAAGTTTTTCTATATTCATTTCATAATTTTTTACATTTATAACCCATAGTGCTTTTTTGCTCTGGCGTTACTTTTTATATTTAAACATCTAATTCAAAGGGGGTTTATGAAACCTGATGTTACATCAATACCCAATCAGCTAAATAAAACGGCTATTTTAATTGTGCTGGCGTTAGGCACCTTTATTTTAGGTTTATCTGAATTTTCGATGATGCCAATGTTGCCCCTCATAAGCGAAACATTTGGTACTACACCTTCTCAAAGTGGTTATGCTATAAGCGCGTATGCTATAGGCGTAGTGGTTGGTGCACCTGTGTTAATGCTTTCAACGGCTAATATGCGAAAACGAAAAGCACTGCTGATTTTTTTAAGTTTAATGTGTGTATCTAATGGGCTTAGTGCATTGGCTACGTCGTTAGAGCAGTTAATCATATTTAGGTTTTTGAGTGGATTGCCCCATGGCGCTTATTTTGGTGCTGCCATTTTGCTTGCATCTGATATTGCGCCGCAAGGTAAACGAGCCAGCTTTATGTCAAAAGTATTTATGGGATTAACCATTGCAACTATTGTTGGTGTGCCCGTTGTAACATTGGTAGGCCAAAATTTAAGTTGGCGTTACTGTTTAGCTGGTGCCGCAGCGATTGCTTTTGTTGCATTTATTTTAGTTTATAAAGTCGTGCCCAACATAGACAACGCTAAACCCTCTAACTTATTAAACGAGTTTGGTGTGCTCAAAAACAAGCTCGTATGGTCAATTCTAGGCATTGTTATTATTGGCTTTGGTGGTGTTTTTTGTATTTATACCTACATTGCTGACACCATTTTAGATGTAACAAATACAGCGCCTTATACTATCTCGGTGGCAATGGTAATGTTTGGCATTGGCTGTACACTGGGTAATTACGTTTTAGGAAAAGCTGCAGACAAGTCGGCAATAAAAACAACAGGCTTTGCGCTTGTATGCACTATTATTTTTGCATTTGCTTATGTTTCGGCAAGTTATAATATTTGGGTGCTTTATGCGGTTATTTTTTTCATCGGATGTAGTGTCGGTTTAGCGACATTAATTCAAAGCCTACTCATGGATGTAGCACCTGAGGGTCACGCGATGATAGGCGCATTAGTTCAATGTGCATTTAATACAGCAAACGCAATTGGCCCGTGGGTAGGTGGAATCGCGATTGCCAAAGGGGCTGCGCCAAATCAAACTGGCTATGTGGCTGCGGCATTATTTTTAGGTGGCTTAGGAATGTGGTTGCTGAGCTATTTACAACTTAATAAGTCACCCAATTTAAACACAGTTAATTAATCACAACACAAAAAGAGCGACTGATAAGCCGCTCTTTTACTTTCATATCAATAAATTTTTACGAATCTAACGACGCCATATCAATGACAAAACGATAACGTACATCTGAATTTTCCATACGTTCGTATGCAGTGTTAATTTCGTCAATGTTAATCATTTCACACTCAGGTAATACATTGTTTTCACCACAAAAATCGAGCATTTGCTGAGTTTCTGCTATACCACCTATAAGTGAACCTGCAACCTGACGTCGTCCCATTAATAATGGCACTGTATTTAACTCTTCAACAGGCCCCACTTGACCAACAATAATTAATGCTCCATCTATGTCTAATAGCGGTGTATAAATTGATAGGTCGTGCTTAACTGGCACTGTATCAATGATCACATCAAATGCTGACTGTGATTCTTTCATTTCGTCATCATTTGTTGAAACTAAGTAATGCTGGGCACCAAGTTTAACAGCATCTTCTTTTTTAGATTCGCTTCGGCCTACAACAGTTACCTCAGCACCCATTGCTACGGCATTTTTTACCGCCATATGACCTAAGCCACCAAGGCCTACAACTGCAACACGGCTGCCTTTTTTAACGCCCCATTTATGTAGTGGAGAATACGTAGTAATACCTGCACATAACAACGGTGCAACGCGTGAGAGATCTAAACTCTGTGGTATTGAAAGTACAAACTCTTCACGAACTACAACATGCTTAGAGTACCCACCTTGGGTCATTTCTCCGGTTTCTCTGTCTTTACCGGCATATGTGCCAACCATGCCCTCACGGCAAAATTGCTCTTCATTATTGCCGCACTGATCGCAGCTTTTACACGAATCAACCATACAGCCTACGCCAACGGTATCACCTTGTTTGTATTTTTTAACATCGCTACCAACCGACTTAACTTTGCCAACAATTTCATGGCCTGGCACGAGTGGGTATTTTACACCGCCCCAATCGTTTCTAACGGCGTGTAAATCTGAATGGCACACTCCGCAGTATAAAATTTCAATTTCTACATCGTTATTTCGTAAATCGCGGCGTTCAAACTCAAACTCTGTAAGCTCAGACCCTTGGCTTTTTGCAGCATATCCTACTGTTTTCATCATAACTCCATAGTTGTTTAAAAATTTAAAACGCATTGAGTATGTACTTTGAGGAGTGAATACAAACTGAAAAGCAGCCACAAAAAAGCCCAAATATTATTTGGGCTCAATCACATACTAATAATTAAGGTAGTGTTACTTAGTAAGCTCTGCGTTAATTTCGTCAATTAAAGTATTAATGCGCTCGGCATTTTTACCTAAATCGCTGCGACCAACACGTGATTTACTTCTTATATCAACAAATCGCTCAGTACCTTCATCAACAATACGAACAACAACATCGTCTTTAAAGCCAAACCACGTTGTGGTGTCTGTTGCTTCTATTAAACCAAGTGGTTTATTAGCGCTTACCAATTCCCAGCCTAAGTTTTTAATTGCTTGCTCGGTTGCTGCAATTAAATCACTTTGCGACTGTGCAAAGTTAAGGGTTGTTAGTTCTGGGTAAGCTTTACGTTGTTGTACCGCGGTTTCTTCCCCTGCGTATTCAACTGGATTTGGTGCGTCAGCGCGAAGTGGTGCAATAGCAACAAACTTAGGCGGGTTAACCAAGTCAGTTGAAATATCATGAATTGGCGGTACATTTTTGGCTTTATTCATCATGTTAAGCGGCATAGCAATAGCAACCACAGAAAATACTACAGCAACGATAGCACTACCAAATGAAGCGGTTTTACGCATAAATATTAACTGTACTAGCAGTAAAACAAGTGCTGCACCACCCACATACACGCCGTATCTAAAGCCTGTAAAAGCAAGGCCTAAATCAACCACGCCAAACTTGTATAAAGGGCCAGGTAATACAACCAGTAAAAAGGCGATTAAACTCACCAAGCTGACTAAAATCTTCATTATTGTGCTCCATTTTGTGTGTAATTGTTATTTTGTAAACAGCACTTATACTGCACGTGCTTGATTTTGGTTTACCATTAGCAACTAATTACATAAAAAAGTCCAATGTTGTGCGATCAAAGTTAGTAAGATTAGGAAAAATATCGCTCAATTCAGATGATGGAACACCAAACCATTGCGCCAATGAGGCAAAGTATTGCTCATTTGCCACGCTTGGGATGAGCCTGCCACTGCCAACGTCTTGCGGGCCGTCTAAATGCTGCGTTAAAAATTCACCATAAATATCGCCTCCTTTAACCGCTCCTCCCATTACTAGTTGATTGCCAGCCCAACCATGATCGGTGCCATCACCATTTGAGGTCAGCGTTCTACCAAAGTCCGACATCGTAAAGGTCGTTACTTTGTCTGCCATATTTAGCTCTTGCATTGCGCTATTAAATTCGCTCAAGCTTTGCGCTAATGAATTTAACAAAAGCGGGTGGGTTTCTAATTGGTTGTCGTGGGTGTCAAACCCGCCCATTGAAACAAAAAACACTTGGCGCTGTGTTGCTAAAGTAGACTGCACACTAATTGCTTTTGCCACTGCGGCCAATTGCTGAGAAACACTAGAATCGCTAAATGGTGTTATCAGCTCTGGGGCAGTCTCTAACGCATTGTTCATAGTTTGAGTATTGTTAATAGCCGAATTAAAGCTTTTGGCATAAGCATCACTAAGCGGATGATGAGTATTGCCCATTATACGATTCATAATGTTAGTTACATGGTCTGTGCGTGGTTGATAACCGCCAAATGCATTTATACGACTAATCCCACTTTTATTTAGTGCAAACGCTTTTGTTTGGCTGCCTGTTTGCCACAGATTAGTTCCATCTAACGACACATTGGCAGCAAACTGATCCTGCTGATTTAAACGCTCTAACAAACGTGCTCCCCAACCACTGTTCAGCGACTGTTTTTCACGGCCATACATCCAAGATGCTTGCTGATCATTATGAGAAAATAAGTGCTTAGGTAACACCACTGCATTATTTTTGTAATCGTTATAACTTGTTGGCGCAAGCAAGGTACCCACCCCACCAACAAACGCTAAATTAGATTCATTAAAAACACGTTGAATAGGCGACAATGATGGGTGCAACCCTACACCACCTGCAAACTGGGTTGCAGTATTTAAAGTAATTGGCGATGCAACCGCTAAATTTTGTCGGCTTTGTTCGTACAAACTACGCTGCTCGCCTTCAAGGGGTACCAACATGTTGAGTGAATCGTTACCGCCATATAAAAAAATGCATACTAGTGCTTTGTAGTCGCCTAGTTCAACTGCATTAACAGAGCCTGTAAGCGCTTGTAGTTGCAAACTAGTCAGTGCGGCTGCCGATACACCGCCTTTTAAACATAACGACAAAAATTGTCTTCTATTAATGCTCATTATGTCTCTCCTAGTACTGCAAATTAAATTCAGGTGAAATAGCAATCATATAAAGTAAATACGATACCCGTTCGCGATATTGATCGTCATCAAAATAGGCATCTAAATCTAATAATGCTTGGCGTGTGTCACTACTCATAGAGCCTGCAAAATACAGTACGTTGTATTGATCGAGTAAGTAGTTAACCCCATTGTTTTGCAAAGTATTCATATCGTTAATGATGTAAACATAAATACCGCTTGGATTTAAATCCGTGTGTGCCTCGGCAGTACTCCACACTAAATCGGCAAAGTGCTCGTTCATGGTGCCTATAATCGTTGCATCGCCGGCTATTTGTAGCTCAGGAGCCACTAATGAATTTGTTCGCAACTGAGCAGGCTGGTAGTCAGGTCTAAAAAAGTTAAACACCGAACTCGACTGCATAGGCCCTTGCCCATATCGGTCAACTAAATTCCATGTTTTGTAATAACCTTCGGGTGACCTTGCGTTTAGGTTTCGCCAAAATTGGACTGTTTTAAGAAGCGGTTCTTTTATTTTACCTTGGTAGCTTAATACACTGCCATAATGACGAGCTTCATCATCTAAATATATAGCTTTTACTACTGCTGCTAGATCACCTCGAACGCCTTCGCCATTATCATTAAATACACTGGCAATTCGCTCTACATATTGCGGCGTAGGGTTTGATGTAATTAGTCGTTGTATTAACTGCTTACTGATAAAAGGCGCTACATTTTGATGGTTAAATAAATTATCAAGCGCTAGTTGTAACGACTCTTGCGCACCATACCCTTGGGGAATAATGTCGCCGTTTAATAACATTTTTTGCTTTTGTGAATGGTACTCTTCAAATGCTTGCATGGGCGCAACATAGTCGCGACTTTTGCGCTTAAATGTTTCACTGCCTGCAAATGTCCACCCTGTAAATACACGAGCAAACCCTTCTATTTCTGCTTGGCCATACGTTGCAATAGTATTACCGTTAGCGTCTAATTTAGCGGTACCGTCTTGGTTTAGCTCATCAAGCCCGATAGTAAATAACTGCATAACCTCACGGGCATAGTTTTCATCGGGGCGAATATTAAGTGCATCATCGGCCTTTTCGTTACCCAAATGGCTAAGATAAGTGCCCATGATTGGCGATAAAGTTACCGCCTCAAGTAAATCACGAAAATTACCAAATGCATGCGTTAGCAGTAAATCGTAATATGTCACCATGCCCTCAGGCTGAGAGCGTAAATCGTTATTGAGATCAGACACTACAAGTATTTCACTCAGCGCAAAGGCCACGCGCTGGCGTAGTTGATCGTCGCTTTGCATTACGGCTTTCCACCACGCGTCTATTCGGCTTATATACCTAAAATCTTCATCGTCATTAGTAAACACCATATAGTCACGATGATAGTTAATGGGCAATGCCAGTTGGGCATCAAGCCATTGCAGCTCACTTTGACCTTGCGCGTTTTGTATTTCTACAAGCGTTGGCCCCATGCTTCCTTGATGCAACAACCGAGCTGCAGAAAATGCATCCATGCTATTACGGGCAAAAAAATTGATCGTTTTAACGGTAGTGGCCCCTTCGTTATCGGTCGCGGTAACATTAAACGCATACTCTGAAGGCGTGTAAGTTAGTGCATCAGCCAATTTAACGCTAACTGAGCTTGCGTTTACTGACTCACTTAACACCGTAGGCCCCGAAGTTTGTTTCCAAATTACACTTGCGATGCTGCCATCAGCATCGCTGGCTGTTGCTTTTAGCTCAATAGTTTGGCTTTTTGTGATATCACTGGGTAAGCCCGACAGGGTTAAAGAAGGAAGTTTGTTACCATTAACGGTTGGGGTATCATCTGAGCCAGAACCACCGCAGGCACTAAGAAAAAAGACTGAACTTACTATCAAAACTAATTTATAATGCATGTTAAATCGCCATGATATTTTGGTTTAAGTAAGCAATTGCCTACTTAGTTTAATGCATTAATTGAAACACAAAATTTACATTTTTTCCTTTTATTTTTTGTAATCGAAACTTGACTAACGTTCAAAATTGCACAAACTACGGGGGTTAAACAGCCAGAGACTCATACATGAAAACAGAAATTAGTTATCGTTTTGAATCATCGCAAGTGGCCAACCGTTTTTTACATGAGTTAAAAAACTGGCCAGTGAACGATGTTAAAACACGTCTTTTTAATGGAGGGGATAGCGTAAAAGTAAGCTATGATTACGACGAAACAGGCTTCGATTATACCATTGCCGAGCTTGATGATTTAGCCGAGCAACATGGAGGAAAAGAAGTTTAGTGCAACGTAATATGTATTAAACTTTTTAGCATTAATAGTAACAATTCGCGATGCTGGTTTAATTATATTGATTTAATTAAGGCTCTGTCTCTTCCGGTGTTTTTTGCCTCGTACAGCATAACGTCTGAATCTTTAATTAATGATTTGGCTGTGATGCTTTCATTATCCATAGCCTTTGCCGTTGCAAAAGCACAGCCTACACTTATAGTTAAAACATCACTTACTTTAGAGCCTTTGTGAGGTAATTTAAGCGCATTTACATTTTTTCGTAATTGTTGAGATATTAGTTCAAATTGCTCAAACGAAAGCTGGTTAAACAGCATTATAAATTCCTCACCTCCATAACGTGCTGCTATACCATTATTTGATTGGGCAGTTTCTTTTAAAACACCACATAGTGCTTGTAAGGCACAATCTCCTTCTTGATGACCATAACAGTCGTTGTACAACTTAAAGTAATCAACATCAATTAGCATTAATCCCAACGTTGTTTTTTGATTGTGTGCAGCATGCCACTGTAATGTGTAAATTTCTTCAAAGGCACGTCGGTTATAAATTTGCGTTAACTCGTCTATTTTACTTATTTTTTCAAGTTGTTCGTTTTGTTTTTTGACCTCTTTTATTAAGGAATTAAAACCATTTATAAGTACACGCATTTCTAAAAACTGATTTTTAAAATGAAGCGGTTGAAGGTCATTTTTAAGTAACATTAAATTGATTGCCGATGCGCCATTAATTAATGGTGTAATAAAAAAACGATTAACAACAAAAAAACCTATTAAAGAGGCTACAAAAAACATTATTAAAATAATAATTAAATACAAGTCAAATAACACAGGCAACCTTTGATGGTGATGATCAATATTCATTGTCAGTAATGGGTTACCATTTATGTCTAGCAATATTCTTTGTCGCTCAGTGGCTATTCCCTCATTTTGGATTCCACCATTTAAAACAAGTAAATTTTGTGTTGCGCTATCGTCATTTATTATTGAGTAGCTAAGTTTTACTTGCGCCACTTCTGCCATCATAGCAACTTGTGATTTCCTTACTTTTTTAATAAAAACAATACTACCAACAGGCTCTCCTGTTTTATTTGTTCGTTGAATTACGTGCGATGCAAACATAACAGGACCATGCTCTGTTCTTAAAAAACCGAAGCGTTCTGACGTATTTTTTTTATAAGGTAGGATAGTACGGTTAGGTAAATGAGTATTTAGATCAAATTCTGGCAGCTCAAAGGATTTCTCCTGAATGTAATCAAAAGTATGCCCATAAACTTGTTTAAAGTTCATGTCGTAAATAAATACACCATCTATTTTGAGTGATTTAAAGGTATCGTCCACATAATTTGACTCAATATAGTCTTTATCAAAGCTCGTCATGAAATCGTAAGAGTCATCCCACACCGCATAATCGTAATTTAGGGTTTTTAAGAAAACAAACTCTCTGTTTAATGCAATTTCTAGGCTTAATAACTCTCTATTTTGGTAGTCTTTAATGTTTTCATTTATAGTTGGTAACGTAAAAAAGTATCGATAGCTAACCAATAAGCTAGTCACAAAGCACATTAAAATTAAAGTACCTATTATTACAAAAAATCTTAATGTCATTATTAGGCCCTAGGGTGTGAAGTAGCTTAATTTATTTTCTGAATAGCGCTTATCTATAGTTTTTTAAATGTGCTTGGGTTTCTTCTGCGCCAATATAATTAGTTTAACGATGATTCCGGCATTAATGTTATTGGCATGGTACAGCGCATTAGCGTACCTTCGCCAAGCTCACTTTCTACCTCAATTGAACCATTATGCTCTTTTAGCACGTTATAAACGATGGCCATTCCCATCCCCGTTCCCTTCCCTACTGGTTTTGTTGTATAGAATGGTTCAAAAATATGGCTTTTAGTTTGCTCGTCCATTCCACAGCCATTATCAGCAATTTCAATATAAATATTTTTTTCGTCTGAAAATAACTTGATGACTATTTTACCTTGCTTGCCATCAACTAAATCACACGCATATTTTGCATTTAGCAGTATATTTACAAACACTTGGTTAATTGCCGATAAATTACAATAACTCAATGGCAGCTCTTCATAATCACATTCCACCTGACAACTTTTTAGCTGATTGGCGAGTAACTTAATGGCACCATTTAATGACTCAGTAATATCAGCCATAGCCAATAAGTTATTTTTCGGTCTGGCAAAGTTAAGCAAATTATTTACTATGGCAGCGATACGTTGAAGTCCCTCATGAGTGTCGCCGAGCAGTTCATCTAAATCTTCTAAAATAAAATCTATATTCGTTTCTTGGTCGAGCTTAACCAATTGTGCTTCAAGCTCTGAAGCCGAGATAGACTTATCTATGAACTGCTTAGATATCTGCATTAATGAATGAAGTGTTGGTTTAAAGTACTTAATGCTTTCTACATTACTCATTACATAAGCAAGCGGGTTATTTATTTCATGTGCTACGCCTGCCGATAACGTACCGAGTGTTGCCATTTTATCGGTTTGCATTATGGTTACCTGCTGGCTTTTTAGCATGCTCAGCTTTTCTTTTAACTCTTGATTAGCGCAAAATAACTTACGTGTTTTATCTTCAAGTAAAACTTCTAACTGATCTCTTGCCGCTTTTTCACGCAAATACGCTTTTTTGTAGTTATAGTCGTCTTCAGCCATTTAAAGCCTCATACTTCACTTCAATAACGCACTTGTCGCAGCCGTCGTGCATACATTCAACATGGTTTAAAGAAACATCAATACCGTAGTGCGAAGCCGCACCATAAATAAGCCCTTCTGCGCACATACATAACTGCCTTTTAGAACGGTAATGCATTAAAATAAATCCATCTTCAATCAGTTTAGACTCTATTTCTGGTAGGTTTGGTTCATGGTATAGCTTAGCGACTTCAACATGAATGACCTTATCAATCCCCATTATTAACTCTGCAAAACTATTAAAGCCTTTCGCAACCGTTGGGTGGCTTCTGTTTAAGTGGCCAAACAAATACTCACCAAATGCTTTTAATACTTCAGGCATAGTCATCGATAGGGCTGTCGCTACATCTTGGGCTAAACCAATTATCTCTTCATCTGGGTAACTTTGTGCAGAAATATACACACGGCCATCAGGGGCGTTTTTTTCAAGTAACTCATCCCATGCCGCCATACCGCACTTTTCAATAACCAGTGCCTCTAAGCCTCTAAAAATTATGCCTTTCATGTTTTATCCTTATTTATTACTTAACCACCATTGCTCTATGTCGGGAAATAGCGCTAAGTCATCTATAAAATCAAACTCTTCAAGATTAAAGTTAAACGCATTATTGCAAAACATATGTTCAACAATTATGTGAATCACGGTTAATGATATGCTTTTTTGTGAGGGTAATTCATCAATCAATTGCGCATCGACTATTTTTTGGTCAAACCCCCAAAGCGCCAGTAAATAAGCACTTAACACAAACTTAGGTACAACTTCGTTATCTAAGTCGCCATGAGGATCACTCGTTGTAATTAACTCACCTATAACACTTAATAACCCTACAGCACATGCGAGTAATTGAGTTTGGCGATCTTGCTTTATATATTTTGCTAACGATTGCGATAACTCTGCTTTTTTATAGCCTTTGTCTATTAAGTGATTAATTGCTTTTTGTTTATTTTTAATAAGTAACTGATGAGATAACTCTGAAAAAACCACAATTGCTCTGAGGTTTATTAAGCCAATCCTTACAATCGCTTCTTTAACACTCGAGGTAGTACTATCAAACCCCATAAAAGCCGAGTTAGCAATTTGTAAAACTTTACCAGCCAGTAAAGGGTCGTGCCTAACATCTTTTTCTAAAATAGAAATATTAGGCTCATTTTTATTAAGTTCATTGAGTAGGTTTTGCTTTACCTCACCTAAAAACGGAAGCTCAGAGAGTTGCCCTAAAATAACGCGATGCTCACTGCTAATAGGAAGTGTTTTTAAAACAACAGCACTATTTATTACACTCTCTAAATGAGACTGAGCAAAAGGCTTAACTAGGTGAAAATGGATTACATTATTTAATTGTAGCTGGTAATTTCCACTCATATCACCTGTTAATAAACACCTAAGCGCAGATGGGCAGAGCTCTTTAGCTTGTTCTAAAACGTTTTTCCCCGTGGGAAGTTGCATCATCGAATCACAAAAAATAATATCAGGTAAGGCGTTGTTATTTATTTGCTGTTCAAATTGAGTAGCAACTTGAACTGTGCACACATGAGCACTGGGGCATAAACGGTTAAGCGTGCGTATTAACGCACGTAACAGCAGTTCGTCGTCATCAATAATAAGAATATTGATTTTTAAATCATGCATCTACTACACCTAAAGCTATAACGTACTAGTTTATAATTAAAGCGTAGTATATTTTTATCAATACCCCTACTTTCAAAGGCGCTAATTAATAAAAAGTAAATGCATGGTTTTATTCATGATATTTACGGATCATCGCCACTTTACCGTTTTCAACTTCTATTACTTCCATCATTACTGATGTGTACTCTATTGGCTGCTTACTTTGTGGGTGAATGCCTTTAGCGTGGTTTTTATAACGAATCGCAAAACCGCTATCGTTAAATATAAAAGTATTGAGTAGCTCACTTTCATAGTGGGTATGCGCGCCTAAGTAAAAGCTCATGCCTTTGCGCATTAGTTTTTTGCCCTCGGCAGTGCGAGAGTCATCTACTTGATACGGTATGTGCTGACTGCCAACATCGTCCGTTAATAAGCTAAGGTAGGCTTCAAGCTCTTTTTCAGTTGCGTTAGGCGCTTGCGTTGCGGTCATGGCGCTGTAGTAATGCTGTGCAAATTTGTTTAAGTCCAGTGCCTCTTCAGCATCAACCAAAAAGGTACTCACTAATAGCAAAGCTAATGTAAATAGTCGTTTCATCACTTCTTCCTTGTAGTTAAAAGTATTGATTTATTTATAGGTACACTATATTCATATGCTCAAAAATAAAACAAATATTTTTAAGTTAATAAACCTACATTTTGCTTTTTACTCTATTGGTTGCCGCGCTGTTGGCTGGATCGTCGGGCCAAAAATGTTTAGGGTAACGACCCTTCATTTCTTTTTGTACATCGCGATAACTACTAGCCCAAAAGTGCGCTAGATCTTGCGTAAGTTGTAATGAACGCTTACCTGGCGAGAGTAATTCCATAAGCAGTGGCAGCTTGCCATTTGCAAGCATTGGCGTACTTGTTAAACCATACACTTCTTGCATGCGCACGCTTAACTTTGCGGGGCCATCTAACTGGTAATTAATTTTTATATTTGAGCCACTCGGTACCGTTAACCTAAGCGGTAACAATGTTTTTAGGGCTGTTTGCTGTGTCCAGTCAAAACAATTTTGCAGTGCTTCAAAGTAGTTAAACTTTTTAAGCTGCTCCAGCGTTTTTATATCCTGTAAATATACGCCTAACCAATCATCAGCTGTTTTGATAAGTTGCTGCTCGCTTATTGCCGGGAACGTATCAGTCATAAACTGACTGGCTAAACTCATGCGTATTAATAATTGCTGCGCGTCGGGTTGTTCATTAAATAATGCAAAACCATGCTTGGTAAATAAATTAAGCCACGCTTTAGCGCGCTCGGTTTTATCAAGCTTTTGCTTACTTGGTTGGCTTGTAAGCGTAATAGCGCCGAGCTTTACTTCGTCTTGATGAATAAAGCGTGCGGTTTTTTCATCAAATTCACAGCGGGTAAGCGAAGTAAACAAATGCGGTAAGTAATCTTGTAGCTCAAATGGGCTAAGTGCGGTGGCTGCAAAAATACGCGTGCCTTTATGGCCGCCCATGCTTGCAATAGCAAGGTAGTCATCGTTATGCCAGTAATCGGTGTTTAAATCAGCGCCCGCACCATTGGCAAGTAAGTAGCCATTACCGCGTTTTTTTGCAATGCGATCGGGGTAAGCTAATGCCACCAGCAAACCTAAATACTCGGTGTTTAGCTCCCTGTTACTGTCGGTTACTTTTAAACGGCTTTGCCAGTATTTTAACTGCTGTTTAAATACTGGGTGTGGCCTTTGCTGTTGGCTATGTAGCGCCAAGCTTAGCTCGTTGGCGCTGTTTATTCGGCTCTCAAGCAGCGCCACTAAATAAAGTGCTAAGCGATAAATACCAGGGAGTTCTGCCTCAAGCGCTTGCGCTTTTAAAAGCATATGCGCTAAGCGAATATCCGCCCCAAAACCCAGCATGTTGTTGCCCAATTTGGTTAACTTGCCTTTGCCGTCAATGGCTTCAAGCATGGTTAGTAAGTTTGCCGCTTGCGTGCATTGCTGCGCTGTTGGCGTATCAAGTAAGGTGAGTTCGCTAATATTTGCGCCCCACTGTTTTGCCTCCAGCATAAGTTGGCTTATGTCTGAAGTGAGTATTTCGGGGCTATCGTGGCTATTACGTCGCTCAAATGTTTGTTTAGAGCCAAGCCTGTAAACAACACCGGGTTCTATTCGCCCTGCACGCCCTGCACGCTGCACAGCAGAGGAGCGCGATATACTTTGTGTTGTAAGCTCCGTTACGCCTGTTTTTAAGTTATAGCTCGCTGCGCGGCGTTTACCGCTATCAATAACAATGCGAATGCCTTCAATGGTTAAGCTGGTTTCGGCTACATTAGTAGTAAGCACAACTTTGCGCATGCCCTCAGGCGCAGGAGCAATCGCCGCTTGCTGATTGGCTTTATCTTGTTCGCCAAATAATGTGGCAACTAAGCAATTACTTGGTAAATCATTAAGGGCCTGTTGTACGCGTGATATTTCAAATTGACCAGGTAAAAATACTAATGCACTGCCGCTTTGCTCGTTTAGTGCTTGTTTTATTAAAGAGGGTATAGCATCTAACCATCGACTTTCATCTTTTATGGGTATGTATACTTCGTCTATGGGGTAGCTTCGCCCGCTTGATTGTATAACTGGGCAATCAAAAAATTGCGTATAGCGCTCGGTATCAAGGGTGGCCGACATAAGTAGTATGGTTAAATCGTCACGCAGTGCACTTTGAGTCTCTAAAGCAAAGGCCAGGGAGGTATCGGCTGCAATTGAGCGCTCATGAAATTCATCAAAAATCAGTAAATCTATATCGCTTAATTCGGGGTCGTTTTGTAGCATGCGGGTAAGCATACCCTCGGTGACTATTTCAAGGCGCGTATTACTGCTTACTTTACTCTCGCCGCGTACTCGCAAACCAACACTCTGGCCCACTTTTTCGTTTTGGCACTGTGCTAAGTAATTGGCAATATTACGTGCTGCTAAGCGGCGCGGCTCCAGCATTACAATACGTTTAAAATGGCCGTCGCGCATAAGCTGTAGCGGCAACCAGGTTGATTTACCTGCACCAGGCGGTGCTTGTAATAACGTTATAGGGTTACTTTGTAATGTAGTTAGAAGTTGTTGATATATGTTTTGAACCGGCAGCACTGCTATTTACCCAAAATTGCTTTGTATGCATTGTAACAAAAACCAAAAATAAACGCGCCGCAAAAGCTGTGTGGTTATAAAGGGCATCATAATCAGAAATAATTACAGACCGCTCTGTACATTTTTTAAGGACATGCGCGCTATATTAATTACTACTGCCTCAATAAAAGCATAACACCATGATTATAAATACAAAATTTAAATTTAACTTATTGGTACACGCCTTGCTCCTTTTATAGTGAACGTTAAATAAATCTAAGTAAGGAGAAACTTATGAACAGCGATCGTATGAAAGGTAATTGGAACGAACTTAAAGGTAAGGCGCAACAAAAATGGGGCGATCTTACTGACGACGATTTAGACAAAATTGAAGGTAGCCGTACAGAGCTAGTGGGTAAAATCCAGCAGCAGTATGGTAAATCTAAAGAAGAAGCAGAGCGTGAAGTAGATGAGTTTGAAAAAACTCACTAATCGCTAACTTCTAAAAAAACCGCCATTTGGCGGTTTTTTTGTTTAACGGCTAAAAAAGGACGTTATTTACGCTTTTAATTGGTTACCTATAGGCAGTTGCCTAATGCGTTTACCGCAGGCAGCAAAAATAGCGTTACACAATGCAGGGGCATAAACCGGTGTTGCGGGCTCCCCAACACCTGCAGGTGGTGCATCGCTTTGTATTATTTCTACTTCTACCTCTAAAGGTGAATCGCTCATACGCGGTACGCGGTAATCATGAAAGTTACTTTGCTGTACTCGGCCTTTATCAAAAGTAATACCATCGCTAATTGCAGTGGTAATACCGTAAATAGAGCCACCTTGCGTTTGGTTTTTAACGGTATCGGTGTTTACTACCGTACCCGCATCAATAGCCACCCACGATTTAATCACGTTTAAATCACCAGCGTCCGATACCTCTACCTCAACCACCGTAGCCACATAGGTTAAAAAGCTGCGGTGCGCAGCAATACCTAAGCCGCGCCCTTTTGGAAGTGTTCTCCCCCAATTTGCCATACTCGCTGCTTTTTCAATAACATGACGCAAACGGCTTGTTTCAAGTGGATAAACCGCTTTATCGCCACCGTAGTTATTATAGTTTGCGTTCTGGTTTGCAAAATCGATAGTACGCGCTGGCCCAATGGTTTCCAATAAATAATCTTTTGAGTCTTTACCCGCCTTGTGGGCAGCCTCATTTATAAATGACTGCACGGCAAACGCATGAAAAATATTTGTGACCGAGCGCATCCAGCCTATTCGGGCTTTTGCTGGTGCTTCACCTCGTTCCAGTTTCATATTGGGTGCTAAAATTGGATTATCAGTAAAACCTAGGTCTAGCTCAAAGCCACCAGGTGCAGATGCCCCTTCTTGAAAGGTAGACATAATTGGCGAAAACGCCGTGCGATGCAAGTAAGCCTCAATATTACCTTTTTCATTGAGTGACGCTTCAATATGTTGAGCCGATACCGCATGATAAAAACTGTGTTGAATATCATCCTCTCGAGTCCATTGAACGCGAATAGGTTTACCAGTTTTCATTGAAATGTAGGCGGCCTCTGCTGAAAAATCAGGTTTTGATTTACGCCCAAATCCGCCACCTAACATGGTGACATGCACGTTAATTTTACTCTCGTCCATACCCAGTAATGCAGCCACAGTTTTCATATCGGCTTGCGGGTTTTGCGTTGCAGCCCAAATATCTACACTGTCTTTATTGTATATTGCCGTGGCGCAAGGTGGCTCCATAGGTGCTTGAGTTAAGTGCGGCGCGTAATAGTCGGCAACTAATTTATTGCTCGATTTAGCCAATACGCTGGTGGTATCGCCTTTTTCGCGCACATGCGCTTGCGGCTCATTCACTGTTTGCAGTAACGACTTTTTAAAGCTCTCTGAATTATAATCGCCATTTTTACCATCATCCCACACCACGTTTAGTGCTTTACGCGCCTGCCATGCAGCCCAGGTATTTTTAGCAACAATAGCAATACCGCCTTTTGGCTGAAATTGCGGCGCACCTTTTGGTACAGGCATTTCAATAACATCAACTACGCCATTAATTGCTTTAGCGGCGCTGGCATCAAACGATTTAACTACACCACCTACTACCGGAGGACGCTCAATAATAGCCACCAGCGCTTTTGGTTCGCGTACATCGGCAGCAAATGTGGCTTTACCGGTTACTAAATCGGTTAAATCTATGTGCGCCATACCGGTATTTATATAACGCCATTCTTTACGTGTTTTAAGTGTTAGCTTATCAGGCTCTGGCGGTGTAATACCAAGCGCTAGATCTATTAAATCTTTATAGGCAAGCGTTTTACCCGAGCTGTGGGTAACCACGTGCTGATTAGCTTTACAGGTTTGTGGCTCAACTTTCCAATATTTAGCAGCTGCGTGCTGCATCATGTAGCGTACACTTGCGCCCATTTCGCGCAGGCGCTGCATGTTGTAGCGAATACTACGCGAGCCATCGGTATTTTGATCCCCGTATTTAGGGTCACCTTTACCTTGAATAACAACTACTTTATCCCATGCAGCTTCCATTTCGTCTGCCACAATTTGAGCAATGGCTGTACGAATTTGTTGGCCCATTTCAGAGCGGTGGCAGGTTATTTCAACCATACCATCGGGGCGCAGAGCTATAAATAAGTTAGCGCGCTTTGCTTGCTCAGAGGGTTGTTCTAACACGCCAGCAAACGCTCTTGGTGCACTGCCTACAAAATAAGTGCCTAATACTAATGCGCCTATTGCGCTGGTTTTTAAAAATTGGCGGCGGTTTAGGTCAAAGTACGTATTGTCGTTTTTCATACCTCTTCCCCTTGTTCATTTGGGTCAAAATACTCAACGCCCGCAATGGTTTTAGCCGCCGACTTAATCGCTTTATGAATACGCGGATAAGTGCCACAACGGCAAATATTGCCCGACATATTACTCACTATTTCATCATCAGTTGGATTGGGGTTAGCCGCTAATAAGCTTGCCGCTTGCATTATTTGCCCGCACTGACAAAACCCACATTGCGGCACTTTATGCTCAACCCACGCTTTTTGTACAGGGTGGTCGCCTTGCTCGCTTAGCCCTTCAATAGAGGTAATATTGCGCCCTACTACAGCCGATACCGGTAATACACATGAGCGCTGCGCTACGCCATCAATATGTATGGTGCACGCACCACACTGCGCCATACCACAGCCAAATTTAGGCCCTGTTAAATTTAATTCATCTCGAAGATACCAAAGCACCGGCGTTGACGGATCGCCTGTAAACTCATGTTTATTACCATTAACGGTAAGCGTGATCATATTTAACTCCTTGGCAAAGCGCTTTAAAGGAATTCCTTATTGCGCGAGAACGGTTTGAATACTTGCTACTTTTTTAGCCTACCACTTAGGATTGGTTTATTGAAATTTTTATCGGTAAGTGGCTTTAATAAGCATTGGCAAGTCGCTAAACATAAAAACCGCCCTATGGCGGTTTTATGTATAAACTAAATGCTAGTTATTTAGTTAGTGCTAATTTAACCGCGGCCTGTGCATGAATTTGGGTGGTATCGTAAAGGGGCACGGTTGTATGTTTCGGCTCTACTAATAAAGCGATTTCAGTACAGCCTAAAACAATAGCCTGTGCACCTTTTTCAAACATACGCTCAATAATATTTATAAACTCAGCTCGGGCTTCATCATTAATAATACCTTGGCATAACTGATTGTAAATTATGTCGTGAACACGCGCTCGCTCATTAGGCTCGGGTATTAACACTTCAATGTTATGCCTATCGGTTAACCGCCCTTTGTAAAAGTTTTGCTCCATTGTAAATTGCGTGCCCAGCAACCCTACTCGCGTTATTTTATCGTGTTTTAACTGATCTGCGGTTGCGTCAGCGATATGTAAAATAGGAATACTAATATTACTGGCGATATGGTCAGCCACTTTGTGCATGGTGTTTGTGCAAATAAGTAAAAAATCAGCCCCACCAGCCTCTACCGATTTAGCCGCCTCGGTAAGTAACTTAGCTGTTTGTTGCCAATCACCTTGATGCTGCAGCGTTTCAATTTCGGCAAAATCAACACTTATCATACAAATTTTGGCACTATGTAGCCCGCCCAATGAGTGTTTAACGCCTTCGTTTAAAGCCTTGTAATAGCTGGCTGTTGACTCCCAACTCATACCACCAAGCATGCCAATCGTTTTCATAAAATTGCCTTTTTAGTTTACTAAAAGAACTAAGCAGTCATCCTAAAATATCTTGATTAGCTGAGGGATTAAGCTATAGCTATTTTTTAATGCCTCGTTCGGTTTTACAAACGATTACAATAGCGGTAATAAAATTAAAGAAAATGCCAAGAACAAACCAAAGTAAAGCACTTCGACCTGTAGATTTAGCCCACCAAGCACTGAAAAAAGCAAAAAAGAATACAGCCAATGCACTACGATTAAATTCCTCTTCTAACTTTTCTGTGTCGTAAGACAAGCTCGATAACTTACTTTCTAACTCATTGACCTTTTTAGTTAATAGCATAATTTTTTCACTTTGCTCATTTTGTGCAGTGACTGTTTCTATAGGCTGAGCGTATGCCAATAATGAGCTTGCAACCCATATCATAATGCAGAGTATAAATTTCATTTTATTCCTTTAAATTATTTAAACTTAAACAGGAAATTAACCAAATGCGTTAATTGAGGTTGAGATAAAAAACCAGTATTTAAAGCTTTTCTTTGTTTATTAAAGCTCTTTCTTTAACTGCAGATTGGCGAATAAAAAACATTATTACGCAGCCTGCAATATTCCCACCTATTAATAAATTGAGTATGGCTAAAGTAGTTATTTGATTAACTTTTCTCTTAGATACAGCCCATAAATGCCAAAAAGCATAACTACAAAGGCCAAGTACTGCCAAAACTAGCGAAAATGGATGTACACTCCCTTTTTTGAGAACAATAAATACCATTCCAGAAGCAAGAATTAGTAAAGCCCAGATAGTTGACAGGCAAAAGGCAAGACGCGACCCCATTTTTTTTGACCCCATTATTTTTTCTCCGAACAGATTTTTTCAATGAGCCGCTTAGCCTGCCTTGAAAACAAACTCAAGTTACCAGAGCCAAAAAAAGCCCCACGAGTGCAACCTTCAGGTAAACACAGAGTGAGGCTTTAAACTGAAAATCGAAACTAAACTATTAAATTATCTAAATAGCTACTAAGCTCTTTAATTTGTTTTGCATCACAAAATATCTTAGTACTTTCACCACTGTCTAAATTAATTACTAAGCATTTCCATACCAAATAATTTTTGACTTCAATTGCTTTAATACTAGAAAGTTTTTTATGGTATGACAACTTCGTAATACCAATTATAATTTCTTTATTCTTAAAGCCCACTTTAGAAAATGAACCTGAGAAATAATTAATTTTTCCTTGGTTGTTATAAGTAAAACAACCAGCACATCTTATCAACTTTTCAAAATTAGTATTTATTCGGTTTCTGGTTACAAGAAGAGCCAAAAGACCGAAAAATAAATAATCTGCTATGATCGAACTTATTACTAAAAAAACTATCATTAAATATCCTACTCAAACCAAGCACTAACTCCGGTAACTATATCGGCTAATACATCTGTTTTATAAACTTCTCCATAGGTACCTGTTATTCCAGCTTCTGCGCCTACCCCTAAGGATAAACCGAACTCTCTTATAATCCCTTCGGTAGGCTCTCGCTTTCCATGAAATATATCTCGCGCGGCATCGACACCATGGTGTGATGCTGGTAAACCTATAGAGCCATTTACATTAGCCCCTGAACCACTCAATGCTAAACCATACCCACCAAAATCATCGATAGTCACATCATCACTTGTCCAAACTGCGTTCCAGAATAGGCCAAATCCTTTACCTGCACCGGCTCCTAGCTCTTTATTTGCGACATAAGCCAACTCTAAAGTATCAGAGTCAAACAGTATCATTGAACTCGCACTACCTTTACCAAAGAAAGTGAAACCACCGCCTACATTTATACCAATTGGCTCTTCACCACTGGGGTCAATAAATTTATGTGGATTATTATTAGCATATACGTAGCGATTAAAACCGTGCACGGCATTTCCACTTTCTTGGTGCCCCAAGAATTCTACCGGATCATTCGAATAAAAACGCCCGATAACTGGATCATAGTATCGTGCCTGCATATAACTCAACCCTAAGTCGGTGTCGAATTTATGCCCTGTGTACCCCACATCATCTTTGGGGGCTTCTATCGTTTCACCAAATGGACGAGCATGCTGTCGGCTTTCATCTATGCTTTGCGATGTTACATCACCATATTTAGCTATGAGTTTTTTACCTAAGTAAATATAGTTAGTACCTTCACCGGTTATGGTGTCACCTTTTTCTCTGTACAGTAATGTACCACCTTGGCTGTACATTGAATAACTTGTACCATTGATGTCAGTTTGTTTTACTCGGCGATTATGCCCGTCATATAGATAGCTATTGCCTTTTGCAGTGGTAAGTTGGTTAGCACGGTTAAAGTTAAGCGTATATGCGCCATTATCATTGATGTTCCCTCGATCATCATAACCTATTGAGCCGTATTGGCCATTTACGCCATTCACTTTAAATAAGCGATTTTTAGCATAATCATATTCATAGGTAAGTGTTTTATTTTTACTTTTATAGTATGTGATGTTTCCAAACCCATCGTAATGCATTTCACTCGAGCCGATTTCAGAGCCACCAGTGGTGCTTGTTAGGCGGTCTAGGCCATCATATTCTAAATTCGTCAAACTATATTTAGGGTTTTGGTCATCAATGATTGAGGTAACATTCGCATTATTATCGTAATCATAAGTCAATGACATAACCGTACTAGGTAGATTACTGCCACCGGCGCCTGTATCTTTTAAGCGTTTTGGCAGTAAACTATCTGTGTGTATTGTTGTTTCATGTTTTACACCGTTGCCATATGTAAATGATTTCAACAAACCATTTGCATAATATGTAGCACTTTTAGCAAAGCTTAAAGCAACAGTTCCACCATCATAACTTTGCGCTTCTGTTGGCTCACCAAAACTATTGGGCTGGAAATTTACAATAGTTCCATCGGGGTAACCTAAGTGCTCTAGCTGTTGTAAATCATTGTATTTATAATCAAGCATTAGAGGTGTTTCATCATCAACAAATAATTGTTCTTCTTCAAGAAGGTTTTGATTATTGTATTCGTAACGATGAACTACGCTGCCAGCTTCTAAAGTCAAAATGTTACCATTGTTATCCCGTTCGTAAATCACGTCTCCCGAGTTATCTGGGTAGTCAACTTTATGTAATTCGCCGTGACCATCATAACTAAAGGTGGTACTATTTTCTGGTTCTGAAATACGACATTCAGTATCATCAACTCCAGGTTTACTCCAAACTAATTCACCTAAAGCATTGTGTTTATAAAGCACGTTACCAACATCCTCACGAGTTACTAGGCATAATTGTTTATAATCATCATAGTAACGATTTTCATGAAAAGTTTTCAAGTTAGCATCGCTAGTATAACCATTTTGAGAAATTGAATTTACGTGTCCATAAACATCAACATCAATTGTTGTTGTGACATTTTCCGGTGATTCAATTCTAGTTATTACATCATAATTAGGAGAGCCAAATGCTTGAAACGAAGTAGTGGTAGTGTTTCCTTTTGCGTCGGTAACTTGAATTCTATTACCGGCTAAATATGCATAGGTGACTTGACCTAAACCACTAGTAGAAACTTCTTTAATACGACCAAACCCATCGTAAATAGTCTCTATACCATTTAAATTTATTTTTGAAGATGACCAAAATGATTCAAAAATCTTCTGGTTATTATAATCGTAGTTAAAGTTTTTATAACGCGTATCTGTACCATCTGTTTGAACAAGTTGTTTTAACCTCATCAAACCATCAAATATCTCGGTTACAGAGTAAACAGGCTCACTCTCGCAGCTACTTAGTTCAAGATCTAAATTACAATATTTGACAATCCGTTTAGGGCTTGTACCGTCTGAATAGTCCCAAGTGAAAAATTTACCATACCAATCATTACCAAACTTTTCGTCATTAGAATAACTTACAGCTTGAATAGCACCACTAGAGTGGTATGAAAAACTCGTTTGGTTTCCATTTAAATCAGTTGTTCCTATTTCCCAACCATTAGCGTCCAACTCCTTTGACATAGTAATATGATCATCGCCATACCTGGCTATTTTTCTTATCGTTTTTGCTATACCAAACTTATAATCTGAAAATAAAACAAATCGATTTCCTTGGTTATTAACCGCATTATATTCCTCTTTTATTATATTTCCTTCCGAATCATATTCAGGATAACGATTTACCCATCTCCCAAACTGTTTCTTCTCAAACGGTAAGCCTAACCCATCATATTGCCCTTTAGCTGTTACATCATCATGGTAGGTGATCTCTGAAATAGTTTGATAGCTGTTTTCACTATCATCTTCAGATACCATTACTGATGTTGGCAAACCCAATAACCAGTTATCACCGGTTTCATGTTGGTAGGATAACAGTGTAAATTTTGTTTTACCGCTAAAGCTTTCTTCTATCTTTGTTGGCTTCCCATACAAGTCATCAGATTCAAAACTTGTACTATATATACCGCCATCTTGCGAAATAATACGTCCTTTTAATCTTACTTTTGAAGTTAAAGATTTAGCTATATCTTCTGGGAAATCCAAGAAAGTAAATTCGCCTATGTCTGCTATTAATTCATAGGTATAGTTTATTTCTTTTGTAATAGAATCTTCATTCTCCGAATCATAGTTGGTGACAACTTCTCTCAATAACTTACCATGTTGAAATGATTTATCATCAGAAAAATATTTAATCGAAGTGTCCAAATCTCGAGTTGCTGTAAACTGGACCACGTTCTTTGAATTAAGGCTGCTATCTTTATAATCAAAAAACCATGTATTAGTATTATCAACACCATCATTCACTACTTTTGAATGTAACTTTCTATTTTCTCTATATGGATCGTTCCTCATACGATTAAATACTTTATACGAGTAAGATATTGTTCCCCCGCTTGGAAGGGTAACCATAGTAAGGAGTCTAGGACCATTATATTCGAAGTAATGAGGGTTACCTTCATCTCGATATGATTTCTTATCATCCAATGAAACTTCGCCATATTTATAACGCCAGACTTTTTCTCCAGAGGTAACTTCGCTTAAATAATACCTTCCATCCATCGGATTATCATAATAGCCATATTCAATAGACTGACCACCATCAACTGCTATATTTTTGATTCTCTCATTATATCTGCTAGGTGTTGATGAGAAGTAATTTACATCTATATTTGTACCGTCACTACGATTTATTTTGGTCAACCTTTGCTCTATATAAGGAACTCTTATATGCGATGCATTATGTCCTATATCATTCTTTGGCATAAAAAAGTTGCCATGAGATTCATAATCATAGGTAATGGCTGTCCCAAAAATGTTATTTACTTCTGAAGCAAATAGAGTTGTATTTCCTGTATGATTAAATTGATGACTTAAGCCAATATGACTATAAATAGCTTGAACAACGTCTATTCTATATGTAAGACCTTTTGGTGACTTTACAACAAAGCCGTTACCATCACTCGTACATGTTGCTATCCAGTCATTAGTTGTAACCCATTTAGCTGATGGATAGCGAGCATCGTCTGTATTTTTGAATAATTGCTGAGCTGACTGGCCCGGTATTTTTAAAGTCATGCCTGACCAATATTTCTTAGCGATCTGTATTCCACCGCTATTTAATGTAGAAGCACGGCCATCACCAGGGTATGGATCGTTACAGATTCCCGTTCTAGTTGTACTAACATGATCTATCAGCTTATCGTATTCAGCTTTATCAGGGGTCGCACTCCATCCTCTAGTTATGCCATAAGGTACAGTTGGTATTATTATCCTTGGAATCTCCAGGCGCCAGTTGCTCATACTGCCAATTTGACCGTTAAAACCCCAGACTCTCTCACTTTGCCCAAAACTTCTTGAAATCAAAATGTCCATACCATTTCCACCAGGAATGTGCATGTCTATAGATTCGTAACTCAGCTGACCATTTATAGGGTTAATATTCTCGCCTACACTTTGATACCCATTTTCAATAGAGTATTGTTCAGTAAACCCTTTGTAATCTTTTGCTGTTAAGCTCTCAACAGAGCTTGAAAAAAAGAGTATGACAAGTAGTGGTATTCCACATATCAAATTATTCATTTCTACTTAAATCCTTTATTTTGTCTCAGCCACAGGGCTACCTAATAGATCCGTGTGAACATAAATTATTCTTTTACCTGGCTCAATAACGTTAAATATTACTGAGCGTATATCACTATCTAAGTCGCCACTTTTGGTTGCGTAAGTACATACCTTTTTGCTTTTATTTATGTATATTGGATCAAAATATAAAAGCCATGGCTCTGATGAGTAACAACTCTTTTCTTTCTCAACTAGCCTAAACCAAACTTGTCCTGAGCTGTGAGATATTTCAAATGATGAGCCTTTTACTAAATCTCCACCATTTGGCTTAAAATACGGCGAACCTAACTTCACTTTACGTTTAATTTCTGGGCTATATAAATAGGGTGAATAAGTAGTTTGATCTGTAGAATTATTAACCCTTTTAGCCCTTACTCTAAATTTAATTGTCGAAAACGGAAAAGAACTGTAGGTATAGTAATTATGTGGTGAGTTACTTATTAACCTGTAGGAATTATTGTTCAGTTCAGATACTTCAACATCAATACTAAAACTAAAATGACCACGGCTACGCATATCGTACGAGTAAAGACTTCCTTGAGGTGGGAATATAGGAGATGGTACCGTGATTTCTCCTTCTAATGCCCAATCCCATGAAATCTTTAAGGCATCATTGTCTTGTACATATTTAAAATTAGTCGGAGCTGTTACCCCTTGGCTTGGAGGTGTAGGGGTTATAGGAATAGGATCTGGTGGATATACTGGCCCGCCTGTATAGGGTGGTAAATTAAAAACCCCACTGGCCTTAGCCCCTTCTGCATAAAACAATAAAAATAAACATACTATTAAAACTTTAATCTTCACACTTACTCTCTGTACACAAAAAAGAAACATAATAACATAAATAAGGTACAGAAAGTAAAGCGAACAATTACTTATAAACAATAAAACCTGTAGCCTAGCACTAAAAAACGAGCCTATTTTGGCTCGTTTTTCTTTTACTGATAGCTGACAACTAAAAACTGACCGCTTCGCTATGATTCCGGCTCATACCCCAAGTTAGGCGATAGCCACCTTTCGGCCTCTGCGAGCGTCATATTAGTTCGCTTGGCGTAGTCTTCTACCTGATCCTTTTGCACAGCGGCTACGGCGTAGTATTTTGCCTCTGGGTGTGAGAAATACCAGCCCGAAACAGCAGCTCCTGGCCACATTGCATATGAGCTGGTGAGCTGCATGCCAATGCGTTTTTCGGTATCGAGTAACTGCCAAATTTTCTTTTTCTCGGTGTGCTCTGGGCACGCAGGGTAACCCGGCGCTGGGCGAATGCCTTGGTAGTTTTCGCGAATTAGCTCATCGTTACAGAGGTTTTCATCGGGTGCGTAACCCCAATACTCTTTACGCACTTGTTCGTGCAGGTATTCAGCAAACGCTTCTGCGAGCCTGTCGGCAACCGCTTTTATCATTATTTTATTGTAGTCGTCTTGCTGTGCGTCGAACGCATTGGCTAGGTCGTCTTCTTCTAAACCGCCCGTTACTGCAAACGCGCCAAAGTAATCAGGTGTACCTTTTGGCGCAATGTAGTCAGCTAAACAATAGTTAGCAAAGTCGGTTTTTTCAGTTTGCTGGCGTAAATGGCACGAGGTGTTTAACAGTTCTTTACGGGTTTCGTCGGTGTAAATTTCTATGTCATCGCCCACGCGGTTTGCAGGGAATAAACCTATTACACCTAAAGGTTGCAAAGTACCTGACTTTTCGAGGTCGTCGAGCATGTCGTTAGCGTCTTTAAATAAGCTACGTGCTTGCTCACCAACGACTTCATCGTCCATTATGCGCGGATATTTACCGGCGATTGACCACGTCATAAAGTATGGGGTCCAATCTATGTATTTACGTAACGTGGCTGTTGATACATTTTTAAATTCGGTCACGCCCAGCTTTTTAGGCACTGGTGGCGTGTAGTTATCCCAATCAAGCTTGGCTGCGTTATCGCGAGCGCGCTGTATGGTAACCGGTTTTGAACGTGGTTTTTTGCGCGCTTGTTGCTCGCGCACTTTTACGTACTCGGCTTTTGTTTTTTCTAAAAAAGCTGGTTTTAGCTCTTTAGATAACAAGCTCGATACCACGCCCACCGCACGGCTGGCGTTATTTACATACACTACGCCTTTGTCGTACTGCGGCTCAATTTTAACGGCAGTATGCGCTTTAGAGGTAGTAGCGCCGCCAATCATAAGTGGGAGTTCAAAACCTCGGCGGGTCATTTCTTTGGCTACGTGTACCATTTCGTCAAGCGATGGGGTAATTAAACCCGAAAGGCCGATTATGTCGGCTTTTTCGTCAATGGCTGTTTGCAGTATTTTTTCGGCAGGTACCATTACACCTAAGTCGATTACTTCGTAGTTATTACATTGCAGTACTACGCCTACAATGTTTTTACCTATGTCGTGCACGTCCCCTTTTACGGTGGCCATAACCACTTTACCGTTAGTGGCACCTTCTTCTTTTTCGGCTTCAATAAATGGGTCTAGGTAAGCCACTGCGCGCTTCATAACGCGGGCCGATTTAACAACTTGCGGTAAAAACATTTTACCTGCGCCAAATAAATCCCCTACCACGTTCATGCCATCCATGAGTGGCCCTTCAATCACATGAATAGGTTTATCGGCAGCTGCGCGGCACTCTTCGGTATCTTCATCTATAAAGGTGGTAATGCCTTTTACAAGAGCGTGCTCTAAGCGTTTTTCAACAGGCCATGTGCGCCATTCTAAATCTTCTACGCGTTCGGCTTGTGCCATACCCGAAAACTTAGGCGCTATTTCTACAAGGCGCTCACCTGCACCGGGGTCGGTGTTAAGGATTACATCTTCTACTGCTTTGCGAAGTTCCTCGGGGATGTCGTCGTAAACCGCGAGTTGCCCTGCGTTTACAATACCCATATCCATACCCGCTTTTATTGCGTGGTATAAAAACACCGAGTGAATGGCTTCACGCACGGGGTTATTCCCTCTAAACGAAAACGAGACATTAGACACCCCACCCGACACTTTACAGTGGGGTAAGTTTTGCTTAATGCGGCGTGTGCCTTCTATAAATTCTACGGCGTAATTGTCGTGCTCTTCTATACCGGTGGCCACGGCAAATATATTAGGGTCAAATATAATATCTTCCGGCGGGAAGCCAATCTCTTCGACTAATATTTTGTAGCTGCGTGCACAGATTTCGTATTTGCGGTCTGCGGTGTCGGCTTGGCCGTCGGTATCAAACGCCATAACAACAGCAGCTGCACCAAAACGTTTAATAATTTTAGCTTGGTGTTTAAACGGCTCCTCCCCTTCTTTAAGCGATATTGAGTTAACAATAGCCTTGCCTTGAATACACTTTAAGCCTGCTTCTATTACTTCCCATTTAGAAGAGTCGACCATAATAGGTACTTTAGAAATATCAGGCTCTGAGGCAATTAAATTTAAAAACTTCACCATGGCCGCTTTTGAGTCCAGCATGGCTTCGTCCATGTTGATATCAATAACCTGGGCGCCGTTTTCTACTTGTTCGCGGGCAACATTCAGGGCGGTCTCGTAATCTTCTTCCATGATTAAGCGTTTAAACATGGCAGAGCCGGTTACGTTGGTACGCTCGCCGACATTGGTAAATACTGCAATTTGTTGGGTCATTGGCGGCTCCTTAATTTAAGTTACAGGCTTCAAGGCCTGATAAACGCATGCGAACATCAAGCTCTGGCAATGCGCGAGGTTTCACCCCTTCAAGCCCTTTAGCAAACGCACGAATATGCCCAGGCGTTGTACCACAGCAACCACCCACAATATTAATAAAGCCCGATTTGCCCCAATCTATAATCTCGGCTGCCATATCGCCCGCTTCTAGGTCGTACTCACCAAATTCGTTAGGCAAACCGGCATTGGGGTGCACTGAGGTAAATGTTTCGCATACGCGCGAAAGCTCTTCTACGTATTGGCGCAGTAAATCTGGCCCAAGGGCACAGTTAAGGCCAATTGAAATAGGCTTTATATGGCGAATAGAATTATAAAATGCTTCGGTTGTTTGCCCCGAAAGCGTACGCCCTGAGGCATCGGTAATAGTGCCCGAGATCATTACGGGTAATGTGCGCTCGGCTTGCTCAAAGGCTTCTTCTACTGCGAATGAGGCGGCTTTTGCATTTAGGGTGTCGAATATGGTTTCAATAAGTATTAAATCAGCGCCGCCTTCCATTAATGCAAGGGTAGACTCTACATACGCAGTAACCAGCTTATCAAACGTTACGTTACGGTAACCTGGGTCGTTTACATCTGGCGAGATAGAACAGGTTTTAGATGTTGGCCCTAAAACCCCCGCTACATAGCGTGGTTTTTCTGGATTTTTAGCGGTGAACTCGTCACATATAGCACGCGCGAGTTTTGCCGACTCTAAGTTTACCTCACGGCTTATACTTGCCATGTCGTAATCTTCCATCGAAATGGTGGTTGAGTTAAAGGTATTGGTTTCAATAATATCTGCACCGGCAGTTAAAAAGCCGCGGTGTATATCGGTTATTAACTCTGGCTTAGTGAGGCTTAATAAATCGTTATTACCTTTAATTAGCACGTGCCAATCTTTAAAACGCTCGCCTCGGTAGTCTTCTTCTTCAAGTTTATGAGTTTGGATCATAGTGCCCATAGCGCCGTCTAAAATTAAAATACGCTCTTTAAGCGCTTCACTTAGTTCGGCTTGTTTGTTGGCGGCTGTATTATTCGGCATAGTTGTTAGTCCTCACATCTTGGCTAACTAAATTAATATCATACGGTGTGGTTTGATACACGTAGTAATTTAACCAGTTCGAAAAAAGTAAAAAAGCATGGCTTTGCCACGTTTTTGACGGTTGCTTGCTTGCATCATCATCGGGAAAATAGTTTTCAGGTTTTGGCGCATCTGGGCTTTTTTGTAAATCACGCTCATACTCCCCTTTTAGGGTGTCGGCATCGTATTCTGGGTGGCCTGTTATAAATACTTGGCTACCCGATTTGTTTTTTAATAAGTAAGCACCCACTCGCTCAGAGCCTGCTAATACAACGAGATCGTCACACGCATTTATTTTTTTTATATCAATGTGCCCATAACGTGAGTGTGGTACTAAAAAGGTATCGTCAAAACCGCGGGTTAATGCCCCGTGTTTAAAGTGGCATTGGTGAGTAAATACGCCACACAGCTTATTGGGTTTTAAGTCGCGCTTTAAATTGTAGCTATGGAATAGCGCTGCATGAGCCGCCCAACACGAAAACAACGTAGAGGTAACGTGCTGCTCTGCCCAATCAATAATGACTTTAAGCTCTTCCCAGTAGGCAACATCTTCATACTCTAAATGCGCAAGCGGTGCGCCTGTAACAATAAGCGCATCGTAGTTGTTATTTTTTACCTCTGAAAAATAGCGATAAAAGGTATCTAGGTGTTCTTCTGAGTTATTACTGCTACGGTGAGTGTCTAGGCGCAGCAGCTCTACGTTTACTTGCAAAGGAGAATTTGCAAGTAAGCGAATAAACTGAACTTCGGTTTCTACTTTATTAGGCATTAAATTTAATATAGCCAAACGCATTGGGCGGATTTCTTGCGTTTTTGCACGGCTTTTTGGCATTACGAATACGTTCTCTTGGCGCAAACGTGCAATGGCTGGAAGCTCATCCTTTACGGTAATTGGCATATTTTTAACTCCTACTCATAAAAACTTGTGCTAATTATGAACTGAAAGCAAAAAATATCAACCTCTAGATGTATAGATGTCTAAATGAATTTATTCATTATTACTTAAGTATGTGGCAAGCAATGAGTCACTCCCTTAAAAAGAGGCTTAACTCACTGCATTTAAAATAATGAACTAATTATTGCCCACTAATATTAAATTTTGCTGAGGGGGAATTAAATACTCAGCGCCGTTTTTGGTAATTACAGCCATTTCTTCAACAGAAATGGTTTTAAACTCGGTGTTGTTTAAAGGCCAACTAAAAAAGCCATCAAAAGCAAACACCATTCCTTCTTTAAGTTTACGATGAGCAGCAGGCCTTACTTGGGCACTGCGAGAGCCACCTAAATTGGGCCCGGTATCGTGTGCAACATACCCAACTGGATGGCCGGTACTCCATGGCACAGGTTCTGAGTTGTATTTATTCATTAATACGGTTTGAGCTTGATCCACGTCTATCCCCCTTACGCCGGGTTTCATTGCATTAAATGCGGCAAAACCGCTATCTCGGGCATTAATCCAATATTGCTGAATGTTGGCTGGTGCAGAGGTTTCCCCTTCTTTAAGTACATAAGCAAAACGCTGAATGTCACTTACCCAGCGATTGTAGAGCTTTACGCCAAAATCAATTTGAATTACGTCGCCAGGCATAATGACTTTATTTGTAGAATGCGAATGCCCGCGGTCAGGGCCTGAATTTACGTTAGGATTTTGGTCGGCAGCCCATGCATCGGTTACACCTCGAGCTTTCATTTTAGCTTTTAAAAATTTAGCTACATCGGCATCGGTGGTTTTACCCGGAATAATAGTTTTATAAGCCTCTATTTGCCACGTTGCTGAAAGCATTGCGGCCTCTTTCATTATTTCAACTTCAGCAGGTAACTTAATTGAAAGCCATTGATAAACGACTTCTTCAGACGATACGAGCTTTGCTGTTTGCTTTGCGCCTAATAAGTTAGTTAATTGCTTGTATTGCGAGTGCGATAACCCATCTGCCTGTGCATTAAGATCAGAGACATTTATTGCTATACGCTCAAAGGGTTGTTTTTTTATAAACTCAGCCGCGTATTTTAACGCAGACACACTGCGTGGCACCGAGATCACTTTTTCATGTATGTTTAGCTCGTCGAGTGCTTTTGCTTCGCTTGAAGGTGAGTAGGCTACCGAATGAAACGCCCCTTTATTAAAATAAAATAAATATGCCGCTGGCGAACCTGCGTTTTCACAGCCAATATGATCAGCCAATGGGTCGATGTTATTTTCTCTACAAACAATAAGCCAAGCATCTACCTTAGCTGCTTTTAAAGCGTTTGGCAGGAGTTTATTTATTCTTTGTTTTCTTATTTCGGGCCAAGGAGAATCGACTGCGTTAGCTTTGGGGGTTGTGGTAAATAACGTAAGCAAAGCCAACATTATTATTACTTTTTGTATAGTCATGGGTTTTTCTTATTTTTACTATGGTTTAAATACGTTAGCACACCCAAATAAAACTATACATTTAACGAGATAAAACGATAAAGATATATTCCCACCCGCCATTCGTTGACTGTTTCACCTCTCAACAACTACAATACAACATTAAAATTTTTATTATTATTTGAAGGCTTTCCTCCATGGTTTTACCTGATAAGTTTATTTTCTCGATGAGTCGAGTATCTAAAGTTGTGCCGCCTAAGCGTACAATTTTAAAAGATATTTCATTGCACTTTTTTCCTGGCGCCAAAATTGGTGTACTTGGTTTAAATGGTTCTGGTAAATCATCATTGCTACGTATTATGGCCGGTGTTGACCAAGACTTTGAAGGTGAGGCACGCCCTCAGCCTGGTACTAAAATTGGTTACTTACCACAAGAACCAGTACTAGACGAAAGCAAAACAGTACGAGAAATAGTTGAAGAAGCTGTTGGCGAGGTAAAACACGCCCTTAATCGCCTTGACGAGGTGTACAACGAGTACGCAATGGAAGGTGCTGACTTTGACGCACTGGCTAAAGAACAAGGTGAATTAGAAGCAGTTATTCAAGCGCACGATGGTCATAATATCGATAACGTACTAGAGCGCGCTGCAGATGCACTTCGCTTACCTGAGTGGGATGCTAAAATTGAGCACCTTTCAGGTGGTGAACGCCGCCGTGTTGCTATTTGTCGTTTGTTACTCGAAAAACCAGACATGCTTATTCTTGATGAACCAACTAACCACTTGGATGCTGAGTCGGTTGCATGGTTAGAGCGCTTCTTACATGACTACGAAGGCACTGTTGTGGCAGTAACGCATGACCGTTACTTCCTTGATAATGTTGCTGGCTGGATATTAGAGCTTGACCGTGGTGAAGGTATTCCATGGGAAGGTAACTACTCTTCTTGGCTTGAACAAAAAGACGCGCGCTTACAGCAAGAACAAAAATCTGAAAAAGCACGTCAAAAATCAATTGCGCAAGAACTTGAATGGGTGCGTTCAAACCCTAAAGGTCGTCAGGCTAAGTCTAAAGCACGTATGGCGCAGTTTAGCGAGCTACAACAATCAGATTACCAAAAACGTAACGAAACAAACGAGCTATTTATTCCACCTGGCCCACGTTTAGGCGACCAAGTATTAGAAGTTACTAACTTACGTAAAAGCTTTGGCGACCGCGTATTAATAGACGACTTAAGCTTTACAATGCCTAAAGGCGCTATTGTGGGCATTATTGGTGCCAACGGCGCGGGTAAATCTACACTATTTAAAATGTTAAGTGGCGAAGAGCAGCCAGATAGCGGCAGTGTTAACGTTGGTGAAACCGTACAACTAGCAACGGTTGATCAGTTCCGCGACGATATGGACGAAAGCAAAACAGTTTTTCAAGAAATATCTGACGGACAAGACGTTTTAAAAATTGGTAACTTTGAATTCCCAAGCCGTGCTTACGTTAGCCGTTTTAACTTTAAAGGTAACGATCAGCAAAAGTTTGTAAAAGACTTATCGGGCGGTGAGCGTAACCGTTTACACCTTGCTAAATTATTAAAAGCCGGTGGTAACGTAGTGCTACTGGATGAGCCAACCAATGATCTAGACGTTGAAACACTTCGTGCGCTTGAGAATGCTATTTTAGAATTCCCAGGTTGTGTAATGTGTATATCGCATGACCGTTGGTTCCTTGACCGAATTGCTACGCACATTTTAGATTACCGCGACGAAGGAAAAATTAACTTTTTCGATGGTAACTATACTGAATACGAAGAGTGGCTCAAAAAGACCTACGGTGCAGAAGCTGCACAACCTAAGCGTATAAAATACAAAAAAATTGGTTAATAGCTAAATTAACTGAAATACCTTTAAAACCCTGCTTTTCGCAGGGTTTTTTTATGCCTTAAATAAACTATGTGTGTTTGTAGCTAGCAACTGTGTAATTTAAAGCTATGCTTATACCAATTTTATTTAAAAATATTATGCATTTGATTGATGTTGAATCACTCGCTAACTAAATAAAAAATTATTCACATAGAACAACCATATGCCGTAATTTTAGTGATTATTAATGAGTTGTTTTATTCGCACTATTACTGAACACTAATTTAATGCTATTGATATTACTAAAAAAACAATAAGGCAGAGTCATGCAAGAACGTCGTCAATTTTCACGTATTTTATTTTCAACCGATGCGCACATAATTTTTCAAGAAAATGAGTACCCATGTACCTTGCTTGATATTTCATTGCACGGCGCGTTAGTCAGTAAATGTGATGTGTTAAATGATCAAATAGAAAATGATGCCATACTGCGTTTTATTTTACCCGACAGCGAAATTGAAATAAAAATGGAGACAACGATTTGCCATGTAGAAGCCAATCACATTGGTTTAAAGTGTAAGCATATTGATATTGATAGTATTACCTATCTAAAAAGACTCATTGAACTCAACTTAGCGGACGATGAATTACTTCACCGCGAATTAGCCATGCTTATTCACGACTCACAAAAATAGACACTTTGAGGGGAGTTGATTACCATAGGGAAAACTTTATAGCCTGTGTGAATATGACTCTAAACCCTCATTTACCGTTAGTGTACCATCCAAACTACTCGTTTAGTTTTGATCCTAAGCACCGATTTGCAATGAGTAAGTTTGCTAATCTATACGCACACGTTAAAAAACTAGGCTTAGTTGGTAATAACCTCACACAACCTGTTTTAGGCTCTCCCGAGCCTTTAGAGTTAGTGCATTGCGACAACTACATTCACGATTTATGGAACAACCGCTTAGACGATAAAGCCATGCGTCGTATAGGATTACCTTGGTCAGCTCAATTGATGGCGCGCACATTTACTGCCCCGCAGGGCACATTACAAACCGCTCGCTTAGCGCTAAAACACGGCATAGCCTGTCACCTAGCAGGAGGCACGCACCATGCGCACTTTGATTTTGGCTCAGGATATTGCATGGTGAATGACTTAGCCTTTACCACCCAGACCTTGATTAATAGCGGCGAAGTAACCAACGTGCTTATTTTTGATTTAGACGTACATCAAGGTGATGGCACCGCTGCTATGCTTGCGCATCAGCCCTATGCTTATACCTGTTCAATACACTGCGAAAAAAACTTCCCGTTTAGGAAATCGGCTAGCGATTTAGATATTGGCTTAGCAAATCATATGCAAGATGCCGAATACTTAGCCATTGTTGACGATACCTTAAGCTACCTACTTAAAGAACTAAACCCAAGCTTAGTACTGTACGATGCCGGTGTAGATATTTGGCAAAACGATGGCTTAGGTAAATTAGATATAAGTTGGGATGGGATAGCTAAACGCGATCATTTGGTTTTAAAACGCTGCCTTGAGCACAACATACCAGTAGCAACTGTTATTGGTGGCGGTTACGATAAAGATCATCTTCGCCTTGCACAGCGCCATGGCATTGTAGTTGAACAAGCAGCACGCTTTTAATATGAAATAAAAACTTAATATTGTCGTTCTTATTTGCTAACTAGAATAAAAACGACACCACAATGAAACACATTTTTATAGTTATAACACTTACCATTTTAAGTTTTGCGGTATTTGCAGAGCAATCTATTCAAGACTCAAACCATCCTGAACTCCCTGCCTTAACATTAAACATGGCCGATGGTACAAGTATAAAAACACAAAACCTATTAGGCGAACCTTATATTCTGCACTTTTGGGCTACATGGTGTCCTTATTGCAAAAAGTTACAACCCGCCCTTCAAAAAATACACGACATGGGCTTAAACGTAATAGCTGTAAGTTTTAAAGAAGATGATAACGCCTCCCCCGCAAAAGCATTAACCAATAGGGGTTATACATTTAAAACCGCAATACAAGCAGATAAAATTGCGGCACAACTAGGAATACACGGCACACCCACTACGTTATTTATAAATGAAAAAGGCCATGTTGTTTGGGCTACTAATTCATCAGACCCAGATAATGCAAATATACATTTGAAAGCCCGCACTCTACTAAACTCAATTAAAGCTAAATAGCTTAATAATTAAGGGAGTTAATGCGCATTAAAATATGAGTTATATAAACTTTATACTACAATTTAAGCTCATAAATTAATTGGGGTTATTATGCGTTTACTATTTACTTTATTGTTGCTTTTGCTAAGTACTACAGCGTTTGCTGAAGAAGAAAAAGTAGAACTTCCACCATTAGATCCTAGCTACAATGCAGTTCACCCAATGGCACTAGTTAATAGAGGGTCTTCTATTTTTGCTATTAATCTTCCTTCTTATAGATCGCCACATGACTTGCAAGTTGTTTACGAAGTTAAAAATTCAAACGTTGCTTTTTTAAACTTTGCGAAAAATGCCGACATGATCACTATTAAGCCGCAAAAGTTTAATATTCAACATTTAATGCGCGGGGATGAAATAACAATTACAGCCGACATTTACGAAGGTGATTACCGCCAAGGGGGCACTTTAATTTATGAAGCTAAACAACTTGAGCTCGATAAGCAACTGTACGCCAGAGAACTTAATGAGCTAAGCGAATCTTCGCAATGGCATGAGTACGATATGATTGAGCTAAATGGTACAGAGCGTATTTATGTACATAAAATTCAAAAAGCACCAAGCTTCAACCACCTAATTTTTGTGGACTTGGTTAATGCCTGTATGCAGAAAGTTCGCACATCAAAACGAGTTCCTCCTGAAAACGAACTTACTTATAAATTTATAAACTGCGGAACCTTAAAGCCTCTTTTTTACGATGGCGAAAGTTTACTTAAATAAGCTAGTAAACATGTTTAGCAATTAACTCAAGCCCTTCTCGCGCGGCATGAGTTGATTGCCCTGCAAATCCCAACCGTATATAACTTTGCTTTTTTGGTATTAGGCTACGCGCGGCTTCTTGATAATAAAATTCAGGCTCTGCTTGAATATAAACTCCCTGCATTTGCAATGCGCTTTTTAAGCCATGCACTGGTTTGTTTAAATTAACCCACATAGCCATACCACCATCAGGTTTTACATATTCTATTGGTAAACCCTTTGATTGCATAAGGCTTAACTCGTTGTCCATTGCCTCGAATCTTTTCTTGTAGAGCTTGGTCATTCGCTTTAAGTGCGTCTCAAAACTCCCTTCCTTCATAAAGTGCGCTACAGCTAATTGCATAACAACATCGTTTTTATGATTCATTAACTGTTTCCAAGCACTTAGCTGCGCAATAACCTCTGGCGGTGCACAAATGTAGCCTATTCGAGCTGCAGAAAACATAATTTTAGAGAAAGTAGAGAGGTAAATTACAATACCGGCTGGGTCATCTGCTGCCATAGGCTGTAGTGGCTGACATTTATAGTGAAACTCATGATCGTAGTCATCTTCTATGATCATCACGCCATACTTATAACACAGCTGATAAATTTGCATACGCCGTGTAGGCGATAAAGTTACGGTTGTCGGATATTGATGCAGTGGAGTTAAGTACAGCATTTTAATTGAGTATCGACTAAGTTGTGCTTTTAAATCGTCAACACAAAGACCATGCTCATCTTGTTTTATATCTACTAATTGTGCACCGCATGCCGCAAAAGCTTTACGAGCTGGCGGATAACCTAACGTCTCAACCGCGACAAAATCACCTTTATTTATAAAAGCTTTTGAAATTAAAAATAATGCTTCCTGAGAGCCATTACATATTAGTAAATCAGTTACTTTAAGGTTACGTGCTTTGTGTAAATAGCTGCTTACTTGTTGCTTTAGCTCACTTACTCCGCTTATATCACCATAGTGAAACTTACTGGTATCTGCATGATTAAAGACATAACTTAAAGAGCGTTTAAATTGTTTATATGGAAAGCAATTAAGATCAGGAAGCCCTCCTGCAAAGTTATATTTGAAATCACTTAGGTTCATAGCAGGCGCAGGCACTGCTAACTCCTTGGCAAATTTATAGGGTTTAGGCGTTACAATAGGTACTTGCTTAGTATTAGCACTGCTTTGAATTGGTAGGGTTTGGGTTACCTTATATCCTGAGCGCTCATGAGACTCAACCCAGCCTTCAGCTACTAATAGCTGTAAAGCATTCATTATTGTATGGCGGTTTAGCTGGTAGGTTTGCGCCATTTTTCTGGCTGAGCTGAGCTTAGTGCCTACCGCAATATCGCCTTTAATAATTGCGCTACGAAGTGCTTGCGCTAGCTGCAAATACTTTGCTTTGCGCTGCTCATTAAACTCAATATTCAGCGGCTGCATATGCTTCCTTAATCTGGTATAGGTAAAAGTTACATTCTGGTTGTTTTTACCAACCCAAATAAGCGTACATTTGTTGCTCACAAATTGCAAAAATGGAGCCAATAATGTTTACTCTGCAAACACATAAAACAAACAAGGTCATTTTAGAGCCATTAAACCATAAGCACCTAAATGGATTATATAAAGCGGGCCAGCACCCTGATGTATGGCAGTGGGTATTAAGCAATTACACTAAAAGCCCTGAAATATTAAAAGAATGGTTTTTAACTCAGGCGCAATTTAATAAAAACGAGCAAGTTGTTTTCGCCATTATTGATAAAAACACACAGCAAGTAGTGGGCACAACACGGTTATTTAAGTTAGATACACATAATTTAAGCGCTGAAATTGGTCATACATTTATTAGTAATGACTGGCAGCGTACTTACATAAATTCACATGCTAAATACTTATTACTTAATTACGCATTTGAAAAGCTAGGTTTAGTGCGTATTTCATTTAATACCCACGAAAATAATAAAAAATCACGCAATGCAATTACGCGCTTAGGTGCACGTTTTGAAGGTGTGGCTCATAAAGATAGATTACTAAGTGATGGTAGCTTTAGAAGCACAGCAAAATTTAGCATAGTCGATGAGCAATGGCCGGATATAAAATCACAACTAGAGAGGAGGCTTTAATGTACCCTCCGATGCATTTTCAAGAACATAATATTAAACGTTTGCAGACTTTAGTTGAGCAGTTCCCTCTAGCGAGTATTTTAATGCCTTGCTCGCAAAGTGACTTAAATAATGTATGTCGAGTGCCTGTATTATATGAACACTCACGCGATGTATTTATTGCACACGTCGCAAAAAGTAACCCGCTAACGTACTGCGCTGGGCAGTCTATAAAATTATTATTTAACGGTGAAAACTGTTATCTATCTCCTTCGTATAGTAATAATAAAACTCTGCCAAGCTGGCTTTACTGCTCGTTAGAGGTACTTGCCAAGGTTGAAATAGTTGAGTGTAATAATCAAAAACATCATATTATGCAGAGACTAACATCGCATTTTGAAGAAAGTTTTGAGCCAAAATGGCAACTAAATGAAATACCAATCCAGTTACGTGAACAGCTTTACCAGCAACTATGCTTTATAAATTTTAAACCTATTCATTGGAGCGGTAATTTTAAACTAAGCCAAAACAAGCCTGAAGGTATAAGAATGGAAATTAAGAAAAGTTTAGTTAAAGCCAAAAAGCATACTATTGCTGATATGTTTTAGTTTATTATTTACACGTTTTGCAGCGTTTTTATGATGAAAGAAGCATAGGTAGAGTAAAAATAAAAACGGCTTAAACTCAATATAATTGAATTTAAGCCGTTTACACACTAATAATATCTTCACACACAATATAAAGATTCTGGTTTTAGACTGCGTGGCAATTGTAGGGAAATAAAAACAACCCAAGCTAAGTCACCACCGAACTTGAGTTGCCTTTCACACTGACAACATCTTCACACACAATATAAAGATTCTGGTTTAGATTGCGTGGCAATTGTAGGTAAATAAAAACAACCCAAGCTAAGTCACCACCGAACTTGAGTTGCCTTTCACACTGACAACATCTTCACACACAATATAAAGATTCTGGTTTAGATTGCGTGGCAATTGTAGGGAAATAAAAACAACCCAAGCTAAGTCACCACCGAACTTGAGTTGCCTTTCACACTGACAACATCTTCACACACAATATAAAGATTCTGGTTTAGATTGCGTGGCAATTGTAGGTAAATAAAAACAACCCAAGCTAAGTCACCACCGAACTTGAGTTGCCTTTCACACTGACAACATCTTCACACACAATATAAAGATTCTTTGTGTTAGTTAAACACTAACGAATTCTGGCCATTGCCTATAAACACATTTTACTTTGCTAAAGCTACTGATTAAGCTCTTAGCCGTGTCTATGGGTTAACTTTAGAGTTATTACTCAAATTTCACAAGCGATAAAAATAAACCTGATAGATGAAAAAAACTAAACTATAGACCTTAGTCTAATAGCCATGCTTTTAAGTAACGAAATATTTGCCTGTAAGGCACTCGGTAAATCTTTACTCTATTAGGCATAAAACAACTCAATGCCCCTGTATGAAACTAAGTAAACCATTATTCTTTAATGCTATTTATGACTGAACCAGTCTGTTTCTTATTAAGTAAAATGAATTTTTAAGCGGGATTTGTATTATTTCACTGAACAGCAGGCACAAAAAAAGCGCTATAAAAGCGCTTTTTGTTTAAAAAAAATATTTAAATTATTTGGTTTTCTTTCCAAGCTTGCTCTTTAGCTAAGCGCTTTTTTCGCTTGTCACAAGGATCATCGCAATCACAGGCTTTATCGATGCCTACCGAGCCTAATCCACCGCAGCTGCTGGCCATCGATTTTCTTTGCACGATCATACCTACAGCCATTGCTGTAACAATTAAAATTAGTAAGCCAAAAGTAAGAAAAAAAAGTGACATTGCTTAGCCCCTATTGATCAGCAATAAATTAAGCCCAAACTATTTTTGAGCAGTTAATATTATATACCCAACCTCTATGGAAATAAACCAGCTTTGAATACTTACAAGTAGGGTTCAAATGCAGGGCTTGAATACGTAACTAAGCCATCAGGCGATTTAGCAATTAAATACACTGCTAAGTTATTAGCTTGTGCATAAGCTTGTGCTTTTTCCATACCCATAACTGTTAAAGCAGTTGCTAAGCCATCTGCGGTCATTGCACTTGGGTGTAATACTGTTACAGAAACTAAGTCGTGCTTAATTGGCATTCCTGTTACAGGGTCAATCAAATGGGTGTATGTTTCGCCATCCATTATATAAAAGATACGGTAATCCCCAGATGTAGCAATTCCCATAGTGCCTGGTAGTAAAATTCGGTGCACTTCACGCTTACCTGGCTCTGCATCTGGTTGTTCTATTGCAATTACCCAGCCTTGTCCATTTGGCTTTTCGCCAGACATACGCAGCTCACCGCCAATCTCAACCATGTAATTAGTAATGCTATGGCTTTCTAGTAATTGCGCTACTTTGTCTATGCCGTACCCTTTAGCAGTTGCAGAAAATGATAGTTCTAGTCCATCAACTGTTTTTGCTAGACCTTGTTCATTTAATACAAGCTTATCTACACCAATATTTGCAACCATTGCCTGAAGCTCATCATCAGTGGGTCGTTTGGTCGGCTTTTTATCAGGGCCAAATCCCCATAAATCAATCAATGGTCCCATTGTTACATCAAGTGTATTAGTAGACTCACCGATACGAATGGATTCGCTTATAACAGCTCTGAAGCCTTCACTTATTGGCATAAATTGATTTGCAGGCAAGCGATTAAATGTATTTATCTCCGAGTCTTTGATGTATGTAGACATAGACTGGTTTACGTCGACTAATACAGCATCTATTTGTTCTTGTATTTGAAGAGCAGATATTGCCTCTTGCTCGTCATAATATTTAATATGATAGGTAGTCCCCATGGTTTTACCTTCTAAATAGGTTTCCTTTGGGACCGATTCTGCGCATCCAGATAACAGTAAAGTCAGCGTAATGATAAATAAGGCGATTATGCCCTGGGGAGTATTTACTTTGTTCATAACAACCCTACTTAATAGGTTAAAAATTAATATATAAGAATAAAAAAACCTCGTAACACAGAGTGCTACGAGGCTGATATTTTAACCAAAACTAATCTGTTTTGATATGCGTGTTAGCCACCGAAATCATCTAATAAGATATTTTCGTCTTCAACACCTAAGTCTTTAAGCATATTGATAACTGCCGCGTTCATCATTGGAGGACCACACATGTAGAACTCACAATCTTCCGGCGCTTCGTGGTCTTTAAGATAGTTCTCAAATAACACGTTATGGATAAAGCCAGTATAGCCTTCCCAGTTATCTTCAGGTTGTGGATCTGAAAGCGCTGTGTGCCAAACGAAGTTATCGTTTTCAGCAGCTAGGCCGTCAAAATCTTCAACGTAGAACATTTCACGCTTAGAACGCGCACCATACCAAAAACTCATTTTACGCTTAGAATTTAAACGTTTAAGTTGGTCAAAGATATGTGAACGCATTGGTGCCATACCTGCACCACCACCTACAAATACCATTTCAGCGTCAGTTTCTTTAGCGAAGAACTCACCAAATGGACCTGAAATAGTCACCTTGTCACCTTCTTTAAGTGACCAAATGTACGATGACATTTTACCACAAGGTAGGCTTAGGTTTCTTGGCGGCGGCGTAGCGATACGCACGTTAAGCATGATGATGCCTTCTTCTTCTGGGTAGTTAGCCATTGAGTAAGCACGAATTGTTTCTTCGTCTACTTTTGACTCCAGGTCAAAGAAACCAAAATGATTCCAGTCGCCACGATACTCTTCAGGAACATCGAAATCGGCGTATTTAACATGGTGAGCTGGTGCTTCTATTTGGATGTAACCACCCGCACGGAAAGGCACTGATTCGCCATCTGGAATTTGTAGCTTAAGTTCTTTAATGAAAGTTGCTTTGTTATCGTTAGAGATAACTTCACAGTCCCATTTTTTAACACCGAAAATTGACTCTTCAAGTTCAATTTCCATGTCATTTTTAACATTTACCTGACACGCTAAACGACAACCTTCGCGGGCTTCACCTTTAGAGATGTGATCAAGTTCAGTTGGTAGAATATCGCCGCCACCTTCTTTAATGTGAACGCGACACTGACCACAAGAGCCACCGCCACCACATGCAGAAGATACGAAAATACCCGACTCAGATAGTGCACCTAATAGCTTACTACCTGCTGATGTTTTAATGGCTTTGTCTGCATCGCCATTAATACCGATGATGATATCACCGCTTGCAACTAGTTTAGACTTAGCACCAATGATGATTAAAACTAGTATTACAACGATAGCGATAAAAACACCAACGCCTAAGAAAATATCCATGATTGACCTCGCTATTATTACAGTGAAATACCAGAAAATGACATAAAGCCAAGACCCATCAAGCCAACAGTGATAAAGGTAATACCTAAACCACGTAAACCATCTGGTACGTCTGAATACTTCATTTTCTCACGGATACCTGCAAGTAATGTAATTGCAAGCGCCCAGCCCACACCAGCGCCAATACCATATACAACAGACTCGCCGAAGTTATAGTTACGCTCAACCATGAAGGCTACCGCTCCAAAGATTGCACAGTTAACTGTGATCAATGGTAAGAAAATACCTAATGCGTTGTATAGTGGTGGAAAGAACTTATCTAATGCCATTTCAAGAATTTGCACTAGTGCTGCAATAACACCAATGAAAGTTAAGAAACGTAAAAAGCTAAGATCAGCTTCTGGGTAACCAAGCCACTCAAGTGAACCTGGTGCTAATACCGCGTGGTAAACCAAGTTGTTAACTGGTACAGAAATACCAAGTACAACAATAACCGCTACGCCTAGGCCAATTGATGTAGTTACTTTTTTAGACACGGCTAAAAATGTACACATACCTAGGAAGAACGCTAAAGCTAAGTTTTCAATAAAAACGGCTTTTACAAATAAACTAATATAATGTTCCACTTATCGCCCCTTACGCTTTAGCTTCTACTTGGTCTTTCTTATAAGTACGTAGTACCCAAATGAATAAACCAATGATGAAGAATGCACTCGGTGGTAAGATCAATAGACCCATAGGTTGGTACCAACCACCATTTTGTACTAATGGAATAATATCAACACCGAATAGTGAACCCTTACCGAATAGCTCACGAATGAAACCAACAGTAAGAAGAACTACAGAGTAACCTAAGCCGTTACCAATACCATCAAGGAAAGACATTAATGGTGGTGACTTCATCGCGTATGCTTCAGCACGACCCATTACGATACAGTTAGTAATAATCAGACCAACGAATACAGAAAGCTCTTTTGCCGTAGCATAAGAGAAAGCCTGCAGTACTTGGTCAACAACGATTACTAATGACGCAATAATCGTCATTTGTACGATAATACGCACTGACGATGGGATGTGATTACGAATAGTCGAGATAAAAAGGCTTGAAAATGCGGTTACCAAAGTCAATGCGATTGACATGATTAATGCGTTTTTTAAGCTAGAGGTTACAGCCAACGCAGAACAAATACCGAGTACTTGAAGTGCAATTGGGTTGTTAGCGAAAACTGGCCCAAACAGGACCGCCTTCATTTCTTTAGTATCAGCCATTATTTCAATGCTCCATTACGTACTTTAGCAAGGAAAGGGCCAAAGCCGTTTTCGCCAGTCCAAAAATCAACCGCGTGATCAACACCGTTAGATGTTAATGTAGCACCTGAAAGACCATCGATTTTATGCTCATCACCGCCCGCAGTTCCTTTAACGATCTGGATTGGTAATTCTTTACCTTCCCACGTTGCAGTCCACTGTGGGTTTTGAATTTCACCACCTAGACCAGGTGTTTCGTTGTGCTTATAAAAGATGATGTCTTTAATTGTTTCACCATCGCTTTCAAGCGAAATAAAACCGTACATCAAACCCCATAAACCATAACCCTGGATAGGAAGAATAATTGCATCTGTAGAGCCATCGTCTTTTTTAGAGATGTAAACAGGTGCACGCTTAGTGATACGTTGTATACCAGCGATGTCCTTAATTCCATTCTCTTTTAAAGATTTGCTCAGCTCTGCATCATATTTGCTTTTTTCAAAGTCAAAGTCTTCTACAGGGTCTGCAAAATCACCGCTTTGCATATCAATAAAGCGTGTTTCGATTTTAGCTTCAAACGTTTCAGCAACGTTATCAACTTTGCTAATACCCGCGGCTGCTAAAATATTGCTTTGAATATCTTTTGCTTTGTTTGCTTTTTGCAAAGGGCGAAGTTGCACTGACGTTAGCGATACAATTACTGCACACACCAAACATAATGAGACAACAACAGCTAGCGTTTTGCCAATTGATTCGTTATTACTAGACATTACGTGCCAACCTCCGCTTGATATTAGCTTGCACTACAAAGTGATCGAATAATGGTGCAAACAAGTTAGCAAACAAGATTGCCAGCATGATGCCTTCAGGGTATGCAGGGTTAACAACACGGATCATGATAACCATAAAGCCAATAAGCGCACCGTATGCTAATTTACCTTTATCAGTAAATGCAGCAGATACAGGGTCAGTAGCCATAAAGAACATACCAAATGCAAAGCCACCTAGCACCATGTGCCAGTACCAAGGCATAGCAAACATTGCATTAGTTTCTGAACCAATTGTGTTTAATATTGATGAAGTAATCACCATACCTAGGAATACACCTAGCACAATACGCCAAGAAGCAATGCGCACGTAAATTAAGAACAAACCACCAATAAGTACAGCAAGCGTTGACGTTTCACCCATAGAACCTTGGATAAAGCCGTAGAACGCATTCCACCACATTTGCATGTTAGCGTAACCTAAGTCACCACCTAACGTACCTGCAAATGCTTGACCTAGCATTGTTGCACCAGAGAACGAGTCTACGGCAGTCCATACTGTGTCACCTGAAATTTGCGCTGGGTATGCGAAGAATAAGAACGCACGACCTGCAAGAGCAGGGTTTAAGAAGTTACGACCAGTACCACCAAATATTTCTTTTGCGATTACAACACCGAAAGTAATACCTAGTGCAACTTGCCATAAAGGAATTGTGGCAGGCAAAATTAGTGCAAATAGCACTGACGTTACGAAGAAACCTTCATTTACTTCATGCTTACGCACAGAAGCAAACAACACTTCCCAAAAACCACCAACAACAAACGTTGTTGCATAAATAGGTAGGAAGAAACACGCTCCGTAGAACATTTTTGCGCCCCAACCTGCATCGGCAGTCAAGTCACCACCTAGTAGCTGGAACAAACCTACTTGCCAAATGTTAGCTAGCTCAAAACCATTACCAAGCGCCATAGCTGCTTGATGACCGATGTTGAACATACCAAAAAACATGGCAGGGAACGTCGCCATCCACACTAAAATCATCATACGTTTTAGGTCGATGTTATCGCGAACGTGAGTTGAACCTTTGTTTACATAACCTGGTGTGTAAAAAATAGTCGCGGCTGCTTCATACAGTGCGTACCATTTTTCGTGTTTTCCACCTGGTTCAAAATGCGGCTCGATATCTTCTAAGAAAGTTTTTAAACCCATTTTAGCCTTCCTTCTCGATCGTAGTTAAGCAATCGCGTAGGGCTGCGCCGTACTCGTATTTGCCAGGACAAACGAAGGTGCATAACGCTAAATCTTCTTCATCTAATTCAAGCGCACCTAATGAAATTGCACTGTCTAAATCACGAGACAATAAGTCACGTAATAATAGCGTTGGCAAAATATCAAGTGGCATAACACGCTCGTAGCTTCCAAGTGGAACCATGGCACGTTTTGAACCACCCGTAGACGTTGTCATTTTGAATAAACGACTCGGAGTAAGGTGAGACAAGAATGTACGCGTTACAGAGAATTTATCACTACCTGGTGCAATCCAGCCAAACAATTCCTTTTCGCGACCTTCAAGTAAAACAGATACTTGAACATGGTAACGACCTAAGAATGCATGAACACCAGACGACGTAGCACCTGCAAGTACAGAACCAGAAATAACACGGTTATCACCGTCTTCTAATTCCCCTGCCACTAAGTCATCTAATGAAGCACCTAATTGTGTTTTCACTAAACGTGGATTTTTAACGCGAGGACCTGCAAGAGAAACAACACGATCTGTGTAAATTTCACCAGTAAGGAATAGGTGACCATACGCAATAACGTCTTGGTAACCGATATGCCAAACTTGCTTGCTAGCAGATACTGGGTCAAGGTTGTGAATATGAGTGCCTACAAGGCCAGCCGGATGCACACCACCAAACTCATGTACTTCTACTTGAGCAATAGATGAGCTAGGGATTTGGCTGCCAGCTTGCTTACAAACAAATACTTTTCCATCGGTCAAACGCGATACAACAGCTAAGCCTGCTTCAAACGCTTGCGCATTTTCAGCAATAATCACTGCAGGATCTGCAGCAAGAGGATTAGTGTCTATAGCGGTAACAAATATAGAGCTAGGATTTGCATCCACAGCCGCTACTTTGCTGAATGGGCGAGCACGTAGTGCTGTCCATTGACCTGACTGAATAAGTACTTCTTTAGCTTTTTCACGATCCAAGCTTGTAAGCTCAGATTCAGAGAAAGAGTCAAAGGTGATTTGCTCACTGCCGTTTACTTCAATAACAACAGATTGCAGCACACGTTTAGCACCACGATTTATTTCTTTTACAACACCAGAAGCTGGTGCGGTAAACAGGACGCCTGGGTTCTTTTTGTCTTCAAAAAGTACCTGGCCTTTTTTAACTTGGTCATCCATACGAATATGCATGGTTGGACGCATACCTATAAACTCTTCACCTAGCACGGCTACTCTTTTGACGGGTGAACCGTCGTGAATAACTTGCTGAGGTGCGCCATCTAATGGTAAATCCAGACCTTTTTTTATGTTGATCATACGCACTTGCACTACATTAACGGAAAGAAACTGAAAAATCGTACCAACCACGTCGCCATTTAAGCTACCCCAAGTTATTTCAATGTATAAAAGAAAAACTCGCTTTGGTCATTAAACAGGCAACGCGGTAAAAACTCTTCACATATTGCCTTAATTTTAACACCATTGTGGGTGACTATGCGAGTGTATTTATGAAAATTATACGACTGAAACGCTTATTTGGTTTTGTTAGCTAGATTTAATAAAATTTAAGTTAGACCAAAGTGGTAGCTTAAGCAAAGAATGAGGTTTTTTAATTGATAAAAGTCGCATGAAGCGACTTTTAAATTAGGGCATGTTGAATTTATAGGATTAAAGCTTACTGAATCTTAAGGCGGTACCTGTTTAGCAATAATACTTATTTATGGGCAATAACCACACAACATCAGTTCTGTATTACCGAAATGCCAAACAGGTTACTTAACATTTTACCAAAAAAGACAAACAAGCCCTGACTATTCACTTAATTGATTAATCAATCATATTTGCAATTGCTTGAACTGGCTCTACATCTTGGGCGTAATCAACTGACTCAATGCCAAAACCAAATAAGCGTAAAAACTCATTGTGATAACCAACGTAATCTGTCAACTCGTCAATCGTGCTGGTATCTACTTTGTCCCATACTGCTTGGATACGTGCTTGAACATCGTCTTCAAGTTCTTTGTAGTTTTGAAATAAGTGTCCACCATCATCAAAACGCGGCGTTTCACCGTACAGGTTTTCGGTAAATAAACCATGAATTTGCTCAATGGTGCCTTCGTATGTTCCGTCCGCCTTCATTACCTTGAATAAAGCTGAAATATACAATGGCATAATTGGTATAGCAGAACTCGCTTGTGTTACAACAGCATTAAGTGATGAAACATACGCTTGACCATTTAACGCTTTAGTTGACTCTTTTATCGCAACCGTTGCACGGTCTAAGTCTTCTTTTGCTTTACCAATAGTCGCGTGCCCGTATATTGGCCACGTTAATTCTTTGCCTATGTATGTGTAAGCTGTGGTTTTAAAGTCATCTGCTAGCACGTCAGCGTCTTGAAGTGCATTAATCCACATTTCCCAATCTTCACCACCCATTACTTTAATGGTGTTGTCGATATCGTCTTGTGTTGCAGCCTCTACAGTAATTTCGTCAATTTCACGCTTTGACGTATTTAGATTTTTTGTTGTAACTGCGTTGCCGATTGGCTTTAACGTTGATGAGTAAACTTCACCCGTATTTGGGTCAGTACGACGAGGCGACGCTAAACTGTAAATGACCAGATCAACCTTGCCTAAATCTGCTTTAATTGTATCAATTGCTTTTTGTTTTATTTCGTTTGAGAAGGCATCACCGTTGATATTTTTAGACCATAACCCGGCTTCGTCTGCCGCATTTTGAAAAGCAGCCGTATTATACCAACCTGCTGACCCTGTTTTACGCTCGGTACCTTCTTTTTCAAAGAAAATACCCAATGTTTTAGCACCGCCACCAAATGCTGCCGTAATACGCGATGCCAAGCCGTAGCCTGTAGATGCACCAATAACTAACACATTTTTTGGTGCGTTTTTTAATGCACCTTGTTGTTTTACATAGTTAATTTGCTCTTGCACATGTTCTCTACAGCCTACTGGGTGAGCGTTTGTACAAATGAATCCACGAATTTTTGGCTTAATGACCATTGATGATCCTATATCTTTTACTATAAAAATTAGCGCTAGTTTAAAGGCTAATACTTAAAACACTGATCTGATCAGTTAAATATGGTTGTAAATAACTGTCAAACCTCAATTAATCAATCTAATTTAGATCCACCTAAACAGTTTGGCGATGCTGGCGCTTCGCCGTCATGTTCAGTGTATTCGTCAGGAGTGTAAGTATGAATAGCCAATGCATGTATGTGGTTTGCCAGCTCTTCTTTTAAAATTTCATTAATTTGACGATGGCGCTGCAAAAGGCGTTTACCTAAAAACTCTTCGCTTACCACAATAACTTTAAAGTGCGAGTCAGTGCCTTTGCTGTGCATATGACTTTCGTTAATAACATTTAAATGCTTACACGCAATAGCATTGCTGATTTTTTCTTGGATTTGTTGCTGCATTGACATATAAAACCATTATTTATAGCTAATTTATGAACTTATCATAGCAAGCAGCCCTGCCCGTTGGCTAACTAAATTACGCAACTAGCCTTGTTTTATATACCTAAAGGTTAAACTTATTCGCGGGTGCACTAAGCTGGTTTGCTTCAAAATAGCATGCTGAAAGTCTCGCTGGCTATTGCCACTCATAACCAAACAACTACCACTGTGTAATTTTAAATCCGTTATTTTATTACTGGTTTTGTCTTTTAGCTTTAATACCCGCTCTGCTCCAAGCGATATACACACTATAGTGGGCTGCTGGCCTAACTCAATTTCATCATCACTGTGCCATCCCATAGTGTCGTTGCCATCGCGATAATAGTTGACTAATAAAGAATTAAAAGGCTGCTTTAAATGTGCCTCTAACCTTTTTCGCATTGCCATTAATGCACTAGGCCAAGGTTCAGTTATTAACTTACTGTTTGAATAGCCGTATTCAATTTTATGGTCGCCAATAAAGCATTGCAGCCGTGGGATTGGTCCAGTTTTAGAGTAAACCGTGACTTCTGGCTGCTGCCACTTAAGGTTTTTTTGCAGATAATAAAATAAATCGAGGCTTTTTTGTGCGCTAAGCGCCTTTGTTTGATAAGAAAAGCCATTAGGCAACTGTTGGGGGTTGGCGTTTTGCCGTTGCATGTTAGAATTTACCTACATTAGTTTACTGATACAAAAACCACTATGACGACGCAAGCCCAGCTAGGCGATAAAACTTTTACTCTTGAACGCTTCCCTTTGGATCAAAAAAACCGCAGTTTACAAGCGTGGGATTCGGGCGATGAGTACCTTATCAATTATGTTAACGAACATCATCCTGATTGTCGCTCATTGCTTATTTTAAATGACAGCTTTGGTGCCCTTGCCTGTAGCTTTAATCAATTAACGGTTTGTTCAGTTAATGACTCGTATATTAGCCACCAAGCCGCAGCGTATAATTTACAAGAGAATAAGCTGTCTACTGTGCAATTTACGCAATTGGACAGCCTCTCGGCACTTCCAGAAGACGTAGATTTAGTGTTAATTAAAATACCACGTAATGTTGGCTTTTTGCAGTTTCAATTAAGTGAGTTAAGCGAAGTTCTTGCACCAGGCACACCTGTTATTGCAGCTGGTAAAACTAAAGATATTCACAACTCAACAATTAAGGCGTTTGAACAGTTTATTGGTGAAACTAAAACAAGCTTAGCGGTGAAAAAGTCACGCCTTATTTTAAGTAGCCCAAAAGGCGGCTATAAAGCTGCTGATTACCCTGTTTCATGGCAACTTGAAGGCACCGAGTTTACTATTACAAACCATGCAAATGTGTTTTCGCGTGATTCGTTAGATATTGGTGCGCGCTTCTTTTTTAACTACTTGCCGCAAACACCAAAAGCTAAACAAATTATTGATTTAGGCTGTGGTAATGGCGTAGTTGGTGTTATGACCTTAGCGCGCTGCCCTAAAGCCTCTGTAACGTTTGTTGATGAATCGTACATGGCGGTCGAGTCTGCACGACTTAACGTAGAGCAAAACATGGCAGAACGATTTGATGATTGCGAATTTATCGAAAACGATTGCCTAACCGGCTTTGAAAAAAACAGTGTAGATATGGTGCTATGTAATCCACCATTTCACCAGGCACAAGCGGTTACTGATCACATTGCTTGGCAAATGTTTAAACAAGCGAAAGACACGTTAAAAGAAGGTGGTGAGCTGCGTATTATTGGTAATCGTCATTTAGATTATCATGACAAGTTAAACCGAATGTTTGGTAACTGTAAGCTATTAGGTTCAAACAAAAAATTTGTGGTTTTAAGTTCAACTAAAAATAGTGGGGTGTTATAACAATGACAATAATAAACCGTATATTTGGCTGTGCTGCATTTTGTATTTTAGCAGGCTGTGCAAACCAACCAAGCCAAGTCATACTTAACCCGGTTTACCAAAGTGGCCAAGTGAGCACTTTAAATAGTAGCCTGAGCACGAGTGTTATTGATGTACGTGGCGATACTTCTACCCTAACTCTAGTTGAGTCAGACAAAACCAAAACATTTGCAAGCCAAGGTATTACAGAGTCGATTAAAAGTGCACTAGACAGTGCACTTAGTCGTAATGGCGCGAGCATTTCAAATTTAGCCACCACTCGATTTGAGCTAGATATAAATGCCTTACAAGCAGTGGTTACTGAAACCTTAGTAAGCCATAAAAGTGAAGCAAAAATTGAACTGAGTGTTCGCGTAATCCGTGCTACAAGTAATTTTACAAAAAAGTATAGCGGTAATGCAGCGCTAGAAGGCCCGCTTGGCCACGACAGAGCTAAAATAGAAGGTCAACTCAATAAGTTGACTGAACAAATGATAACCCGCATTGTGTCAGATCCTGAATTAATACAGTTTTTAGAAGGTTAACCATGAAACGACTTTTTATACTTTGTTTAGCTCTTTGTTTTAGCGCAGCAAGTTTAGCAGCCCAAGAGGGCAGATTTGTACAAAAAGACAATATGTTTCCACGTGTTGAAATAGTGACATCACTAGGCAGTATTATTGTTGAGCTAGACCGTTCTCGGGCCCCTATTACAGTTAATAACTTTTTGACTTATGTATCAGATAAAAGTTATCAGGGTAGTATTTTTCATCGTGTTGAGCGCGACGAAGAAAACGAACGCGATTTTGTTATACAAGGTGGTGGGTATGATAAAGACATGGAAGGCTTACATCAAAACGATCCTATTTTTAATGAAAGCGGGAATGGTCTAAAAAATGATATGTACAGTATTGCCATGGCATACCAAGACAGACAGCCGCATTCAGGTACTCGCCAGTTTTTCTTTAATATGGATAACAATAACCATTTAAATCCTGGAAGAGACTGGGGATTTGCGGTGTTTGGTACTGTTATGGATGGATACGAAACCCTTGATAAAATTATGGCTGTTAAAACAATTTACAACGAAAAAATTGGTTATGACTTTGTGCCAGAAACACCAGTGGTCATTTTAAATATTAAAATGATTGAGCCAACACCATTATAATTAATGAGGTGCGGTATAGCTGCACCCACTCGCCAATGAAGGCCCTATGAGCAACACTCTCTCTTTCAGCGAATACTTTTCGTATTTTAAAGATAAACGTTTAATTAATGTGTTTATTTTTGGTATTAGCAGTGGTTTTCCCTGGGTATTAATTGGCTCTGTAATGTCGGCATGGCTAAAAGATGAAGGCCTGAGCCGAAGCATGATAGGCTTATTCGGTATTGTATTTGGTGCCTACAGCATCAACTTTTTGTGGTCGCCCTTAATCGATCGTACAAAACTGCCTATTTTATATAAGTGGCTAGGCCAACGCCGTAGCTGGATATTGTTTTGCCAAAGCTTTATGTTTTTAGGCACATTACTTCTTGCTGGCCTTGACCTCAAAGCTAACTTGGCGATTGCTGCAGCACTGTGTTTATTAATTGCAATTGCATCTGCCACACAAGACATTGCGATAGACGCATTTAGAATAGATACCCTAAGCGAAAGTGAATCACACAAAGCAACTGCTGCCGCAGCCATGGCCACCTCAGGATGGTGGACAGGCTACGCGTTATTGGGTGCGATTCCATTTTATATGGCAGATATTCCTTCACTCGGTTGGCCACAAGTTTACTACTTTTTAGCTGCTGTAATATTGGTATTAATGGGAGGAGTGCTATTTGCTAAAGAGCCCGCCTCTAATAGAGAAGCCGTTCACGAAGAACTAGAACGTGTTTACATTGAAAAGCTTGCTACTATTAATCAAACACCTCTCAATAAAGTCGTTGCCTGGTTGGTTGTTACAGTAATTGACCCTTTTAGAACATTTTTTGCAAAGAACGGGGTTAAAACTGCACTCGCATTACTTGCTTTTATTTTCTTATTTAAAATTGGCGAAGCGTTTTTAGGACGAATGTCGATTGTTTTTTATAAAGAAATAGGTTTTAGCAATAGCGATATAGCTACTTTTTCAAAAGTTGGCACCGCAGTGCTCACCATTGCCTTTACCTTCGTAGGCAGCTTATTTAATCAAAAATATGGCATTGTGAAAGGGTTGTTTGTTAGTGGTGTAGCCATGGCTGCATCTAATTTAGCTTTTTCTGCTATTGCATTAGTGGGCCCTAACTTAGGTTTATATGCTTTTGCTATAGTAATTGATGGCTTTACACAAGCATGGTCTCTCGTTGCTATGGTCGCGTTTATATCTATGCTATGTGACAGAGCGTTTAGTGCAACACATTATGCGTTGTTGGCGTCGCTGGGGAATTTAGGAAGAACATTACTTTCGAGTTACAGTGGGGTTGTAATTGATGATTGGCTAATGGGAAATTGGTCGTTATTTTTTGTATTAACCGCTTTAATGGTGCTCCCCTCTTTACTATTTTTGTATGCAATAAGACACAAATTGTATGAGCTTGAGAAAAACTACCATAGTGGCCAATAAGCTTAATGCATCCATGCATTAATATTTTGCTTAGCACATTTAAAAAGCCCCTGAATGAACTAAGCAACACACTATTAATCTACTTTAAGCAGGCTTAGTGCTTCATGTGGGTCAACTTCTAGCGCTGTACAATAACGAACAAACTCAACTACATCTAAACGGCGTTCTTGATTTTCAATTTTGCCGATAAACGAGTGAGGCGTTCCAAGCACCTGTGCAAGGCTTCTCATTGTATGGCCTTTTTCATGGCGTTTGCTTTTAAGCCATGTTGTTAACTTAGCGTTCTCTTCTGAAGAAACAGTTTTCCCCATCATTTTACATCTCCTACTAGACGATTAGACAACACCACAAAAGCAGCAGTCGTTACCATAGCTGTAGGCAAGTAAGCAGTAACTTATGTTTTAAATAGCAATCTATCGCTTCTCAAAGCACTGGTTGCTACTCACTCCCACCCACATAGCTAAAAACGACGCTTAAAATGTGGTAAAAGGTTTTTGTTATTAGAATGAAATTTTGCCCGTCTCATTCTTGGATACATTATATACTATTAACACTTTGGTTAAATAGTTAATTGCTCGCCTTAGTCAAAATCAACCCCATTGAACATTTACAAACACTGAATATTTCAGCTAAGTTATCAAAAACATTAAAAATAATATTTTTATTATAAAAATATAAATAGGCATTTTTATAACAAATTTATTTCATGTTAATGTTATTCGTTTAATATTAGGCAATAATCAACACAAAAAAGGTTACATAATGTTCAGGCTTCTTTTTTTATTACCGATTATTTTATGTGCAGGGTGGTACTTATTCTTGCGCCATAATGGCGTGCCAATTAAGCAAGGTAAAAAAGGGTTTATGTATATTTTAGTACTATCTGCATTTGTACTGGGCTTTTTTGTATTGATGATGCAGATCACAGAGTATGCCCCCTCTAATTTATAGGCATAAAAAAAGCCGCTAATGCGGCTTTTTTTATTAGTCTGTGTTTACACACTAAAACTTGCACCACAACCACATGTGGTTGTTGCGTTCGGGTTAGATACAAAAAAGCGTGCACCTTCTAAGCCCTCAGTATAGTCAACTACACCGTCAACTAAATATTGAATACTCATAGGGTCAACCACTAGCGTTACGCCATTTTTTACAATTTCTAAATCGCCAGGATTTGCTTTTTCATCAAAAGTAAAACCGTACTGAAAGCCAGAACATCCACCACCCGTTACGTAAACACGCAGTTTTAGTTCCGGGTTTTCTTCTTCATCGATTAATTGTTTAACACGAACAGCTGCTGCATCGCTAAACTGAATTGGTAATTCTTCTGACATTTTAAAACCCTCAATATCGTAATGGCGTGATTATCTAATACCCGAGTGTTTTAATCAAGTATAGTCAATTAACGCTTTGCTCTAAGTTATACCCATAAATACATTAAAAATGACTGTATATCGCTTATATTGACTGAAAAAAACAGCACTTTAATATGCAACTAGTGACATGTTAAACAAGTAATTATTTTAACTAAAAAAACTTCGTTTTATTATTTGCCATAAATAGCTAATTTAAGTTAATAATTTTATAAAATCACAAGGACTTAGTGGTTGGCTTTTGCTAAAATACAGCTGAAAAATGCACTGAGGAAAAAATGCATGTGGCTGGAGCAGCTCAGGCGTCGACTCGCACAACCTAAAACATCTGTACAATTATGCCTTTTAGGCGTAGTTGCTGGGTTAATTGCTGCATTTTTTATTATTTTATTCCGCTTAACAATTCTATTTTTTCAAAGTTTATTTTTAGAAACCCCAGACGACTTTACAACCCTGCCAACTCTAGAACGTGTTTTAATGCCTTTAATTGCAGCATTTTTAATTGCGTCATTTGCCGCTTTTACTGGTTTCAAACATTATCGGTTAGGTATCCCATTCGTTATTCATCGTATTAAGCGTCATTACGGGCAAATGCCTTTATACAATACACTCAACCAATTTGTTGGGGGGGCTTTGGCATTAATCAGTGGTTTTTCGGTTGGGCGAGAAGGCCCATCGGTACATATGGGAGCAACGGGCGCCAGTATTTTAGCCGATAAACTCCACTTACCACACAATGCCATGCGTACATTAAGCGGCTGTGGTGTTGCTGCGGGTATTGCTGCATCCTTTAACACGCCTCTTGCCGCCGTTATTTTTGTTATGGAAGTCGTGTTAAGAGAATACAAAGTTCATATTTTTGTCCCTATTATGCTTGCTGCAGTAACAGGTGCACTTGCTACTCAGTTCGTATTTGGGGGAGGGTCAGAACTTGCACTCATAACAATTGCTCCTTTGAGTGGTTGGCACTATCCATATTTAATTTTATGCGGTATGGCACTGGGCGCTATTGCATACAGCTTTAATCAAAACTTAATGTTAATTATTAAAACATTTAAACCTTTAAGTATGTTTCCTCGTTTACTCATTGCAGGTTGTATCGCAAGTTTAATTGCTTATGCCGTTCCCCAAGCAATGGGATCTGGCATGAGCGCGATAGCTATTGCGGTGGAGTCGCCAGATAATGTGCAATTACTCACCACTATTTTAATTGCTAAATTACTAGCAACTTTATTTGCTATAGGTTTGGGTATACCGGGAGGGTTAATTGGTCCTGTTATTGGGTTAGGCGTTTTAGTTGGGACTATGATGGCGTTTTTTGCTCAGTTTATTAGCCCTGGTACTGATATTGCCGGAACTTATGGTGTATTGGGCATGGCTGGGTTAATGGCAGCCACATTACATGCACCACTTGCAGCTTTAACAACAGTAATGGAGCTTACATCGTCGCCAGAAATAATTGTCCCAGCCATGCTTGTGATAACAACAGCTTATGTAACCGCATTACAAGTATTTGGTAATCGCTCTATATTTTTGCAGCAACTTGATTTTCAGGGGCTTCCCTATCATGTTTCCCCTGCCACTGAGGCGCTGCAAAAGGTGGGAATTATGGATGATATGGATGAAAACTTTAAATTGCTTTTTTCAAACGACAAAGAGCAAATAAAAAATACACTCGATGCCATGGACAGCCAAACGCCATTGATTGTGTTTGACGAAGAAAACGGGTATCGACTTGCAGAATACGATTTAAGCTTAATGTCTGATCAAGCAATCAACCTGAACTATGTAAACTTACAAGGTATTAGCAGTCAAGCAACGTTAGCTGATGCCTTTGATATACTAAAAGATAAGCGCAGTGGCGCTTTATATGTATACAACCTGTTAGATAATCAACAAATAATGGGGCTGTTACGTTGGGATCAAATTCATCATATTTTAACCATCCGTAACAGCTTACTATAAATAATAAGGGTTATTATGAGCGCATTACTGATTTATAAAACGCTGCATATATTTTTTATGATTGCATGGTTTGCAGGCATTTTTTACTTACCACGGTTATTTGTTTACCACGCAATGAGCCAAGAGCGTGCATGTAACTCTATGCTAAAAGTAATGGAACGCAGGCTCCTTTATTTTGTAACGCCATTTGCTATTTTAACGGCTGTTTTTGGTGTACTAACGATTGTGGAATATGGCCGTGAATGGTTTAAATACAGTATGTGGCTGCACTATAAACTAGTGCTAGTTATAATTTTATATTTATACCACGCGTACTGCTTTAAATTACTAGCCGACTTTAAACACGACAGAAATACTAAAACAGATCGTTTTTACCGAATTTTTAATGAATTACCTGTTATTGCATTACTTATTATAGTTGCACTGGCAGTAATTAAACCGAGCCTTTGAGCTATTTGGTATAAAAAATACCATATTAATTACACACGACTTAAAATCTAATATGCGCGATTGCGTGCCCCATATTATGGATTATCGCGCCCTTTTGAAAAACTAGGAATAACCCCATGTTAAGTTTCCAAGGTGAACATATTCTGTCTGTTAATCAGTTAGACAGAGACTGCATTGAACGTATTTTTGCAGTAGCAAAAAAGATGGAGCCTTATGCTAAAAAGCAAAAGCAAACAACGGTGCTTGAGGGCGCCATTTTAGCTAATTTGTTTTTTGAACCCAGCACACGTACACGCGTTAGTTTTGGTACCGCGTTTAATCTGCTTGGTGGAGGCGTGCGTGAAACAACAGGCATGCAAAGTTCAGCTCTTGCTAAAGGTGAATCTTTATACGATACAGCGCGTGTTATTTCAGCTTATGCTGATGCGGTAGCTATGCGCCACCCAGACGCAGGCTCGGTTAGTGAATTTGCCGAAGGCTGTACCGTACCTGTAATTAATGGCGGTGACGGCCCAAATGAACACCCCACTCAAGCACTGCTAGATTTACTTACTATTGAACGTGAGTTACACCGCTTTGATCAAAACATTGATGGTATGCACATCGCTTTGGTTGGCGATTTAAAATACGGTCGTACTGTTCATTCGTTATCAAAACTATTGTGCCATTACAAAAACGTTAAATTTTCAATGGTGGCACCCGATGGCTTGCAAATGCCAACCAGTATTTTAGATGCAGTAGAAAATGCTGGCCATAAAATAGAGCTAGTGAACAAAATGGAAGGTAACTTAGCGGCCGATATCGTGTATCAAACACGTATTCAAGAAGAACGCTTTCCATCTCAAGAAGAAGCAAATAAATACCGTGGCGGATTTAGAATTAGCCAGTCAATTTATAACGCACACTGTAAGCCTAATTCAGTGCTAATGCATCCGCTTCCTCGTGATAGTCGTACTGAAGCTAACGAGCTTGATAACGACTTAAACAGCAACGACAATTTAGCTATATTTCGCCAAGTACAAAACGGCGTATTAATTCGTATGGCACTGTTTGCTTTAACACTCGGCGTAGAAAACAAAGTTGAGCAATATGAAGTAGACGTGCCTTGGTTTAGCCGCAAACGCGACAGCTAACCCTTTTTTAAGTGACAATTTATAGGATTTTTCATGACAATTAGCCAAGACTTATTTGAACGCGCTCAAACCTCTATTCCTGGTGGCGTAAATTCACCAGTGCGCGCTTTTAATGGCGTAGGTGGCACACCATTATTTATCACAAAAGCAGAAGGTGCATTCACCTTTGATGCCGATGGTAATCGTTATATCGATTACGTAGGTTCGTGGGGCCCAATGATCATGGGCCACAATCACCCTGCTATAAAACAAGCGGTTCATGAAGCAGTTGAAAACGGCCTTAGCTATGGCGCGCCAACTGAAGCTGAAATTTTAATGGCTGAGAAAGTAAAAGCGCTTGTACCTTCAATAGAAAAAGTACGCATGGTTAGCTCAGGTACCGAAGCAACTATGAGCGCAATTCGCCTAGCGCGTGGCTTTACTAATCGTGACAAAATTCTTAAATTTGAAGGCTGTTACCACGGCCATGCAGACTCACTTTTAGTTAAAGCGGGCTCAGGTGCATTAACTATGGGCGTGCCTAATTCACCAGGTATTCCTGAAGACTTTGCTAAACACACATTAACAGTATCGTTTAATAACATTGAAGAAGTGAAAGCTATTTTTGAAAAATACGCTGACGAAATTGCCTGTATTATCGTTGAGCCGGTAGCGGGTAACATGAACTGTATTCCACCTGTTGAAGGCTTTTTAGAAGGCCTGCGCGCAGTATGTGATGAATACAAATCGGTGCTTATTTTTGACGAAGTAATGACCGGTTTTCGTGTGGCTCTTGGTGGTGCACAAGCGTATTACAACATAAAACCTGACCTAACATGTTTAGGTAAAGTAATAGGCGGCGGCATGCCGGTAGGCGCATTTGGCGGCAAAACTGAAATTATGGATTACATAGCTCCTGTTGGCCCAGTATATCAAGCCGGAACACTGTCTGGTAATCCAATAGCTATGGCTGCAGGTTTAAAATCATTAGAGCTATTAAGTGAGCCTGGATTACACGACAAACTAGAAGCTATTTCAAAAGCAATATGTGAAGGCTTTGAAGCAGGCGCTAAAAAAGCAGGTATCGCACTTACAACAAACTACGCGGGTGGCATGTATGGCTTTTTCTTTACTGATGCTGAAAAGGTAACCACTTACAAACAAGCGACTGAGTGTGACCTAGAGCGTTTTAAACGCTTTTTCCATCTTATGCTTGAAGAAGGCGTATACCTTGCGCCATCAGCATTTGAAGCTGGTTTTGTATGCGCTGCGCACACGGAACAGGAAGTACAAGAAACTATAGCTGCAGCAGAGCGTTGTTTCGCAAAGCTTTAATCGCAAGTATTGCCTAAACGGGGTTTATATACCTACTTTTAAAACAGGCAATCAATACTAAAGATTGAAAAAGCCCTTTAAGGGCTTTTTTTATTTGTAAATTGATATAATTGAATGATAATTAAGCATAACAAGGTCTACTTATCTTCACCCTACTTTATTAAATACAAGAGAGTCTTATGTCTGGATTACGGCAGTTAGCTGCGCCTGCAATGCGCTTAATGGCGAATCTAAAATACAAAACTAAAATAAGCATCACGTTTGGCATTCTCTTGATCCCACTTGCACTAAGCATGTTTTTTTTGGTGTCGTTATTGAGTAAAAGTATTGATGTGTCGAAAATGGAACAACAAGGTTTAAAAGGCTATCGGGCAATACTTACCAATCAAATACAAGGGACAACCGATAAAAATATAAATGTGGCACGCTCGTTGGGCTTTAAAATTAAAGACAGCGAAGTAGACGATGTCCTTGAGCTTGTGTCTATTCAATCTAATTTAGCGCTAGATAGCGAACTTGCCAGCGCCTATTTAAATCGTGCATTGGTAACCCGTGTCCCTGCTTTTATCACTCAAATAAACCTAACCACCGCGAGCGCAAATACAGTACTGAACAATAACCAATTTACTCCAGATACCTTTATTGCACTTTCAAACCTAAGTAAATCGTTACCCCAATTTGAGCAGCAACTTTTAAAAACACTAGCTATTGCAACGTCAGTGGATAAATCGGTAAATAAAGCGCTTTCTCCCACTTTAAATGAACTACAAAAATCAGTCTCAGCATTTAAGAACGCGATAGATAAAAAACTACTGGAACCCGACGACATAGAATTAACTCTGCGTGAATTTTCAGCACTCACTGACAATGTTCAAAAAAATATTAGCGCTTTAATCAACATCAGTATTCCAACTCTAGAATCGTTAATTAGTAATAAAATACAAACCCAGCAGTGGACCAGAAACACTGTACTGATCGCCTCTATCATCAGTTTACTGTTTGCTCTTTATTTAATGGTTGGGTTTTATTTTGCAGTCGTTGACACCATAAGTCGCTTCACTAAAGCAGCCACTAAAGCAGCTAACGGTGACTTAAAGGCAACCCTTAACTCAATCGGGAGTGACGAAATGAGCGTTATTGCTGAGCAATACAACGCCCTACTCAATGCCTTTTCACATCTACTTTCAGATGTTAAAGCCAGCACCAAAGAGTTATGCGATGCCACTCAGTCTCTTTCGCATGCCAGTAGTCAAACCAGTGACGACGTAATAAAACAGCAAACACGGGTAAATGCAATTAGCCATGCATTAAGTGACATGGCGCAAACTGCACATACAATTGAAGAATCAGCCCATCAGGCAACACTTACTGCACAAAATGCCGCTGAGCATGTAAAACAGGGGTCGAGCAATACCATGGAGCTTGCTCAATACATGCAAGATTTAAAAATGGAGTTTACCGAAAGTCAGCAAGCACTTGACCGACTAGCTCAAGATAGCCAAGAAATTAGTAAAGTAAGTAAAGGGATCAGTGAAATTGCCGACCAAACAAACCTATTAGCACTCAATGCTGCAATAGAAGCAGCTAGAGCGGGTGAACACGGACGTGGTTTTGCGGTAGTTGCAGACGAAGTAAGAACACTTGCATTACGCACACAAACACAAACACAAGAAATTCACCAAATTATTAGCTCACTGCAAAAGGCATCTGACGATACACAAGTTAAAATGCGTTCAAGCGTTGAAAAAATGGAGTTATCTGTCGAAGCCGCAAACCAAACAAATACAGTACTGCAAAGTGCAGAAAGTAGTATGGGGGATATAAAGCATCAAGGCGAGGTCATCGCTGAACGAGTTAAACAGCAAGCCAACGCGACGACTCAGGCACTTAATGACTCGCAAGAAGTTAATAACTTAGCTGATCATACATTAGTGTCAGCGCAATCAACGCTGCAAGACGCCGAGCAGCTTTCACGCTTATCGAATGATTTAACAACGTCAATGCGCTTTTTTAAGTCTTAACTTTTAATATTTATAGCTTTAATATATATAAACAACAAAGCCGCTAAATAACGGCTTTGTTGTTTGAGTTATCATTTTATACAGCGCGGCCTTGGCTCAAATTCACTCACTCTTAATGGAAGCTGTATCACTTTCCCACATCCTGGAGGAGCTTGTTCACCTGTATGCTCGTTTACAAAGGCCCAACGGATTGAAGGGGGGCGAGTATCGGCAATGGCTTGTGGGTTGAGTGGTTTTAAATAACGGATATAGGCTTCTAGCGCCCCGACACTGCCAGTTAAACCGGTGCTTTTATTATCATCGCGGCCAAGCCATGCAACGGTTACCGTGTTTTGATCAAACCCTGCAAACCAGCTGTCACGTAAATCATTGCTAGTCCCTGTTTTACCAGCTAGTTGAATAGACGGAAAGTGTAAGTTTAACCGCTTTGCTGTGCCGTCTTTTGTTACACGCTTCATTGCATATTTGGTCATGTACACAGAGGCTTCATCAAAACGAGGCTCTGCACTTACTTGATGTTTGTATAGCACGTTACCTACAGAGTCAGTAAGTGCTGATATGGACGTCAACTTCTTATACTCACCGTCATTTGCTATGGTGGTGTAAAGCTGGGCAACATCAAAACTGGATAACTCTAAAGCACCTAAGAGTAAAGACGGGTACTCATCTATTTGACCTTCCACTCCGAGTGATTTAAGCGTGTTTGCAACTTTTTCCACTCCTATATCTAAGCCTAAATTAACAGCAGGTATATTAATACTATTACTAAATGCTTGATAAAGCGGGATTGCACCACGGTATTGGCGATCAAAATTTTCAGGCTGCCATACATTACCTTCTTCGTTTGTTACCTGTAACGGCGAATCATCAAGTAATGTAGCTAAATTATAATTTGGTGATTGTAGTGCTGTTAAATAAACTGCGGGCTTAACCAAAGACCCTATATTTCTTTTTGTATCCAGCACTCTATTAAAGCCTGAATATCGAACGTCACGCCCTGCTACAAGGGCCGATACGCCACCTTTATCTGAATTTACAGAGATCATAGCAACCTCAAGCTTATCTGTTTTAGGGCGTTTCTCTAAATAAGGTAAGCTTTTCTCAACCGAGTTTTCCATTGCTGTTTGTTTTTGTAAATCAAAGTAAGTAAACACCCTAACACCAGCATCTAGTATCTGCTGATCCGGTAGTAATTTATTTAATTCACGGTTCACCAGTTCTAAATACCCTGGGTATGATTTTTGTAAACTTTCTTTCATTGGCGCAATGTCAATTGAGCGCTTAAGGGATGCTCGGTATTCTTCTGTGCTTATTAATTTATTTTCAACCATGAGGCGAAGTACTAAATCGCGACGCTCCATAGTGCGCTCTTTGTAGCGGCGAGGATTGTAATAAGACGGCCCTTTCACCATCGCTACTAGCAACGCTATTTGATCGTATTCAAGCTCATCTACTGGTTTTGAAAAATAAAACTCAGACGCCAAGCCCATGCCATGCACGCCTTGGTTATAAGATTGACCTAAATAAACCTCGTTTAAGTAGGCCTCTAATATTTGGTCTTTTGAGTAACGATAATCAAGAATAAGCGCAATAAACGCCTCATTGATTTTTCGCAGCAGCGAACGTTCACGGGTTAAATATATATTTTTAGCGAGTTGCTGCGTTAACGTGCTACCGCCTTGGACTGTGCGCCCTGCTCTAATATTGGTATATAGAGCGCGTAAAATAGAAAAAACAGATACACCGTGGTGCTCATAAAAATTACGGTCTTCCACCACTAGCAAAGTGTCTTTTAACATAGCAGGAAACTTATCAAGGGGAACAAATTCTCTATCTTGCTTCGAATCGTTACCAATGCGGGCTATTTGAACAGGTTCTAATCGAGCGTTGTTCAAGCGCCTACCAAATTTATCTTTTACAGAGGCTACCTTTTGTCCCGCAAAACGCAGTTCAACAATCTTAGACTCCTCCAGCCCATCATAAAATTCAAACTCTCGTCGGTAAATTTTAATGCTATCAGCCGTTTTTACGTATTGGCCGGTCCGGCTGAGCCTATTAACAGATGAATAATTTAGACGTTCGAGTTCAAATTCTACTTCTTGACTTGATAAGAATTGCCCTGGGTAAAACTGCATTGCACGCGCATACACTTGAGCGGGGAGTTGCCATTTATTTCCTTCAAATACACGTGTTGTTTTTGAATCTAAATAAATAAAGTACATGGCCATAGCAATAAAAACAGCCAAACTCAGCTTCCAAAAAACTGACCATGTTTTTCTCATAAATGAGCGTTTAACAACAGTAGTTGCCGTTTTTTTTGTAGATTTGGGTTTAGCTTTACGTGGCGAACTGCTTGCTTTCGTTGCACGCTTTGAAGGGGTTTTACTACTAGGTGTTTTTTTATTATCAGCCATGTAAGTGTAATATGTTCCAACGGTTTATTTACAAAGGGGAGCTTAGCATATTGGCTATAACCCTAACACCTGAAAAATTAACCTTCCCTGAAACGAAAAAAAGCTCTACCTAAAGTAGAGCTTTAATGAACACACTATATAAATTTAGTTATTACGAACAGATACAAACTCAGGGTAAGCTTCTACACCACAGTCGTGTTGATCCATACCGTTAAGCTCTTCTTCTTCTGTAACACGTATACCCATTGTGTATTTTAATATAGCCCACACAATAAGCGATGCTACAAAAACAAATGCCAAGATTGTTACTAAGCCGATTAACTGATTAACAACGCTTGCATCACCGTTTGAAAGTGGAACCAGCATAATACCTAGTGCACCACATATACCGTGTACAGAAATAGCACCTACTGGGTCATCAATCTTAATTTTGTCTAGAGCTATAATGCTAAATACAACTAATGAACCACCTAGTAAGCCTAGTAGACAAGCCATTAATGGAGAAGGTGAAAGAGGGTCTGCAGTAATAACAACTAAGCCCGCTAACGCACCGTTAAGTACCATTGTTAAATCAGCTTTGCCCCATAATACTTTACAAACAAATAGTGCTGCAATTGCACCCATTGCCGCAGCCGCGTTAGTGTTAAGTAAGATTTGACCTACTGCCGTTGCGTTTTCTTTATCAGATAGTAATAACTGTGAACCACCGTTAAAACCAAACCAACCCATCCACAAAATAAATGTACCTAAAGTAGCAAGCGGTAAGTTAGAACCTGGAATTGGATAAACTTCACCATTTTTTCCGTATTTACCTTTACGAGCACCTAGTAAAATTACACCTGCGAGTGCTGCTGCTGCACCTGCACCATGAACAATGGCAGAACCTGCAAAATCAACAAAGCCCATTTCAGACAAGAAACCACCGCCCCATGTCCAGTAACCTTCCATTGGGTAGATAAAACCAGTTAATACAACAGTAAATGCTAAGAAAGCCCATAGTTTCATTCGTTCAGCAACCGCACCAGATACAATTGACATGGCTGTTGCAACGAAAACTACTTGGAAGAAAAAGTCAGACTCTAAAGAGTGGTCGGCATCAGCAGCTTGCGTACCAATTAACGCGCCCAGTGATGGCATAATTCCGCCCTCAGCGTTGTCTACATACATAATGTTGTAACCAACTAACAAAAACATGGTACACGCGATTGAATAAAGCGCGATGTTTTTAGTTAAAATTTCAGTGGTGTTTTTAGAACGAACTAAGCCCGCTTCTAACATGGCAAAACCAGCAGCCATCCACATAACTAATATACCCGATATCAAAAAGTAAAATGTATCGAGTGAAAATTTAAGTTCTACAATTGTATTTTCCATAAGCCCCTCTTAAATTGCCTCTTCGTCAAGTTCGCCAGTACGGATACGAACTATTTGATCTAAGTCGTACACAAAAATTTTGCCGTCACCAATTTTGCCTGTTGATGCAATTTTTGTGATTGCTTCAACAACGCGCTGACAATTTTCTGTACGAGTTGCAATTTCAAGTTTGATCTTTGGAATAAAATCGACTTGGTACTCTGCACCACGATATAGCTCTGTATGACCTCGTTGACGTCCAAAACCTTTAACATCAACTACAGTCATCCCCTCAATTCCTAAATCAGCGAGCGCTTCACGCACATCGTCTAATTTAAATGGTTTTATGATTGCACTAATCATTTTCATAGCGGCCCCCTCGGACTCTTTATTGTTATCCTGTTGGGTAACATAATCCAACCTTTGTGCCACTATTTAATTTAATTTAAAAACAACAACTTAACCTTTAAAACTAAACTCACCATAAAAAAAACGCACCATTTAGGTGCGTTTTTTTAACAACTCCGCTACATTGGTGCACATATAAAAAAGACCCCAAAATTGCGCTATAATATAAACAGTTACCCGATACAGTTTCTGCCTTTGCTTTTTGCTTCGTATAACGCCTTGTCGGCAACACGCATCGCATCTTTTAAATTGGTATTTTGAAACTCTGCAAGCCCAATACTCGCTGTTATCGTGCAAGACTTGTCACTAATAGAAAAATCGTAACTCGCCATTTTTTTTCTAAACGCTTCTAAATATTCGCGTGCTCTGGCTAAATCGATATCAGGTAGAACAATGGCAAATTCTTCACCACCCACCCTTGCTACAGTAAATTTTGCAAAAGTTGAGCGAATAAGAGACCCAACCTGCTTAAGCGCTTGATCGCCGCCTTCGTGACCAAATGTATCGTTTATATTTTTAAAAAAGTCCACGTCGAGTAGCGCTAGCGTATTATTTTGATTTTGGTTTTTTAATAACTTTTCAGCATATTGATAAAAATAACGTCGATTGTATAAACCGGTTAAGTGATCTCTAAAAGCACTTTCTTTGATATCTGCAATCAGTGATAACTGTTCCATTGTTTGCAACACCCTGCAGTGAAATTCTTCATTCATAAAGGGTTTAGTCAAAAAGTCGTTTGCGCCATATTTTATAAAGCGTGCTGATAAACCGTGCTTGCCCGCTCCAGATAAACCAATTACAGCTAAATCATCGCGCCCTCTAAAATTACGAACTGCTTTAACTAGCTCAAAGCCATCCATTGTTGGCATGGCGTAATCGGTCATTAGCAGCTTTATATCTGGATCAGCTTTTAATATTTCAAGCGCTTGCTGCCCGTCATTCGCGGTGCTTACATCAAACAATTGCTTTTCGAGCATTTGCTTCATTAACGAACGACTCAACATAGAATCGTCCGCAATTAATGCCTTACAACCTTGGTTTCTTAAAAGTTGAGAAACCAATTTAACGGCATAATGATAAGAATCACGGTTATCTTTTATAACGTAATCTACCACACCATCTTCTAGCATTTGCTGACGTTTGTACTCGTCTATCTTTGATGTAAGCACAACCGTAGGAATTGCTTTAGAAAGTGTATATTTGGCAACTTCGCCATTTGGGGCATCGGGGAGAGTTAAGTCAACAAGTGCTAATGAATAGTCGTACTTTTCTACGTGCTCCTGGCATTCAGCTAATGACCAGGCAAAATCAACGGCAACATCTAAATACTGGGCAGTTAAGTGGCGTAAAACCTGCTGGACTACTTTACTGTCTTCAACCACTAATACTCTTTGCATAGACCTTCTCTTTGTTCTCATTATTTTTGCAACATCTGCTGCAAACACAAAATAATAAAACTTACTGGTACCACACTTTAAGCAGCAAAAATAAGTAAATAAAAAACATCCCAGAGTCATTGTTATTTAACGCTTTAAATATTAAAGCACATTCCATTAACCAGCTTGTAAATCAATAATTGTAATAAAAACAAACTTGCTGGCAAATATACCCGATTTTAATTCTTAGCTAAATAATTAAACAAAAATTTACACCATAAATAATTGATTATTTTACTTATCGGCTTATGTTAATTAACTCAACCATTAATATCGGCAGCTAGTCTCATTACTTTTGTTATTTTGCTTATTTTTATCTTTAATAGGTTATCAAATATAATAAGGACACCTCATGAAGCTTAGTCGTATTTTACCAATCACAGTTTTTGCATTAATGCTCAGCCCGCTTGCTGATGCTGATAATCAGCGCCGTATTGATGTAGACAGTAAAGTAGTCACCCAACACAAAGCTAAAATTAATGGTCAACGCTTTAATTATACGGTTGCCACAGGCACTCAACCCGTATGGGACAACAAAGGTGATGCCGTTGCTACACTACAATACACGTATTACACGCGCGATAAAGTTGATGATAGAGCCAAACGCCCGTTGCTCATTTCTTTTAATGGTGGTCCTGGCTCAGCCTCAGTTTGGATGCACTTAGCCTACACAGGCCCTCGCGTATTAAAAATTGATGATGAAGGCTATCCTATTCAGCCCTACGGTGTAAAAGACAACCCGTACTCTGTGCTTGATGTTGCCGACATTGTTTACGTAAACCCAGTAAATACAGGCTATTCGCGAGTTATTGAAAACGAAAAAGGCGAAATGCTTTCTAAAGCTCAACAAAAAGACATGTTTTTTGGCGTTAATGCCGACATTAAATACCTTGGCGAGTGGTTAAATACTTTTGTAAACAGAACAGAGCGTTGGCGCTCTCCAAAGTTTTTAATTGGCGAAAGTTATGGCACAACACGCGTATCAGGCCTTGCACATGAATTACAAAATAGCCAATGGATGTATATTAACGGTGTTGTATTAGTGTCACCAACAGACATTGGTATTAAACGCGAAGGCCCCGTTAAAGCGGCAAATCGCTTGCCGTACTTTGCAGCCACTGCGTGGTATCACAAAGCACTAAACGCCGACTTACAAGCAAAGGACTTAGATGAACTCCTTCCTGAAGTTGAGCAGTTTACTTTAAACGAACTAATACCCGCATTAGCAAAGGGCGGTTTTTTAGCGCAAGACGAAAAGCGTCGTATTATTAAAAAAATGGCTGAGTATGCAGGCCTTTCAGAAACCTTTGTCGATCAAAACAACCTCGATATCCCTACACAATACTTTTGGAAGGAATTATTGCGTGACCGAGGACAAACAGTCGGCCGTTTAGACTCTCGCTATTTAGGTATAGACAAACGTGATGCTGGTGACTCACCTGATTACTGGGCAGAGCTGACTTCATGGTTGCACTCCTTTACGCCTGCAATCAATTACTACCTACGCGAGGAGTTAAACTATAAAACCGACATCAAATATAACTTATTTGGCAACGTTCATCCTTGGGATAGAAGTGGCAATAATACCGGTGAAAACCTTCGTCTTGCGATGGCTCAAAACCCATACTTGAATGTAATGGTACAGGCGGGTTATTACGATGGTGCAACTAATTACTTTGATGCCAAATACACAATGTGGCAATTAGATCCAAGTGGAAAAATGAAAGACCGTCTAAGCTTTAAAGGCTACAGAAGTGGGCACATGATGTATCTTCGCCACGCTGATTTAGAAAGCTCAAATAACGACTTAAGGGAGTTTATACAAAACTCACTGCCTAAAGATTCTAAAGCTGCCAAATATTAAAATATTGATCAACCACCTATAAATGGCTTACCTGAGTCATTTATAGGTGCACATCCTTCCAGTTTTACAATAACTTATTTAACGGTTAGTTCGCGTAAATTACAACTTCCAACTTTAATAACCGGTTCGATTGCGGTGTAGCTTTTAGTTTCTAACATTGTGCGTAAATTAACGAGCGTTTTGAAGGTACTTTTAAGCCCCACTTTATTGTATAGCCACGTTGGTATATTTCCCCCTGGTAAAGCATAAACCTGATACTCAACATTTAAATCTTCGCCCTTTTGTGTAAGTAACCAATGTGCATTTAGCGTTTTTATTCTAACTACCCGCTTAGTTAATGGCAATTCTTCTGGACGCGATTCAATAGAAAGCTTGGTTTGCTGAGGAGAGAGCCTTGAATAACACGAATAGGTAACGGCATCACGGTTTGCCACAGGCCAAGGGGAGTCGATATAGCTATAAACGAGGTTTTCTGAAGGGCTTAAAGCTTTAATTACACGTACCTTAGACGTGTTTTCAAGCCAGCTTGAAGCAATACGCGTATCACTTAATAAATCTAAAAAGTCATTGGCTGTTACATCTTCAATATTAAGCTGACCTTTAACAACAAACGTATCATCAGAAAATTCCTGATATTCAATGCTTACTTCTTGCTCGTTTTTGTATAATTGCCAACGGGGCTCAGAGTAAACATTAAAGCTTAACAAAATAATTAATAAACTAATGCACTTTTGCATAGGGGTTAACTTACAAAAGTGCTTTATCATCATTTTTGCCAATAAGGCTCTATGTCATAAGAAGCAAGTCTACTTTGCTCCATTGCACTGACTAAATATTCAGACTTTTGCTCCAGCCAAGATTGAATTTTTGCAAGTTGCTCATCGTCTTGACCTGCGCATAATTGCTTTAAGTACTCTAGGGTACTGAGTTCATAAACACCATGCGAAATATCTAACCACGGCAACCTAAACTCAAGACGTTCTTCTTTATCGAACATCGATCCTAAGCAATTACCACTTAGCAAGCTGTTTTCAAGCTGCATTCTTAAATTAAGGTAGTCAAGTACACCTAGCGTTTGCTCTTTAGGCAATAATTGATGTAGGTTTTTCCAGTCTTTATTAAATAATCTTTCAGCAATAGAAGACACTGGATTTTCTGCAGCTTGGAGCTCTACCTGCCCCCAATCTTTTCGCCATTGCTTGTCAATCAACCACGTTGTTAACGAGAGCAATAAACGATTGTAACGAGCACTATGAAAAAGCGCATTAATGTCATCAATACTAGGCTGTAGCTCTTTTAAATCGTTAATAACTTGCGCCAAAGCTGGCGCCGCATTTATTTTTTTATAAAATGCATGACGTTTTGACGTATAAGTTTTTAACTGAATTGCATTTTCTACCCATGCTAACTCACTCAAAAGCCACTTAAGCTCGGTGCGTAATTGTTCGGTACTGTCTTTAGAAACTATATCGTCAAACAACCAAAAAGTATGGCGAATTAAACTAATACCATCAGTCACCCTTTTTAAAGTTTTTAAACTCGGTTTATCGAAATAACACTGCTCATGCTTTTGCACAAACCGAATACCAAAGTTCATTGCTTCTTTTAAAGCGCTTTCTTGGGTTGCAGAACGAGGAAGCTTAACAAAGCCAATCGACTTACTAGGCTTAAGCGGATTGTCGTCGGCTAAACGGTAGCCGCGTGCTGCTTTTGAATACAAACCGAGTCGGATACAGTTTTGGCTAACTAAAATATCAGCCAAAGCAAACAGCTCATTGCGGCTACCTTCAATTAATTCTATTTCCAGCTCGCTGATCATCTCAACTTGCCCTGAGGCTGCAATTTCGCCTTTATCAAGCACCACTTCAATTTTTGCACCAGCTTGCGTTTCAATTAACCACGTACGGCGAATAAAATTAGTGCTAAAAATAGGGTACAAATTTTGTGAAATTGCATCTACTTGCATGCCATGTGGCCAAATATCAGCACTAAACGCCATTAAGTTAGGGCGGCTGGAATCAATAGGTAAGTTATATTCTGGGCGCTGATGAAGGCCCCCTACAACTTCGCCGGCAAGCTTGATAGTTTGTTCGCACTGATTGTCAGAACAACGGGTTCTAAAGCCAATATCAAGAGCTCGAAGTTCACGGCTTGGCGTATCATAATAGGCATTTTGCAAACTACGCGATGGTTTATTTATAACCGTTTTAGCAAATTGAGTAATTAGTGAGGGGATCAGTGGGACAACGGCATCTGATACCAAAAATTTCAGTTCTATCTCAGTATCCATTCGGTCTGCGGATTACCTTTAAAATAAATAAGTGGTCAAAATAAACAAAGCGCTCTAACAATGCAAATTTTTTAGGCTTATTAAGTGCTTTAATCATGTCAGGGTTACAATATCAGCCTTGCTTTTAAAAGGCTAAATCCCTACTATCTTGCATTATATGTGAATTAAAAACCATGTTCATAACGGACTCAGTAAGAACAACAAGGTAGATAAATGCTAAAACATTGTTTATTCGGGCTACTTTTAACAGCCACTACGTTTATAAGCTACGCACAAGATGAAGCACAAACAGCGAGCTCATCAGATGCAAATACCGCTTACGTTATTGATAATTTGTATACATTTATGCGTTCAGGCGCGAGCAAAAATTATCGACTACTTGGCTCTGTAGACGCAGGAACAAAAATAACCGTACTATCTAGCGAAGAAAACGGCTATATTAAAATAAAAGACGATAAAGACCGCGAAGGTTGGATTGAAACTAAATTTATTTCTACTACGCCTGGGTTACATCAACAATACCAAGTTTTAAGCAGCGAAATGAGCACCATGCAGGAAAATTTACGCCTTGCTCAAATAGAACTACCGCAGCTACAAAAGCAAAATCAAACCTTAACCGATCAAAACCTGCAATTATCAGCGCAAATTACAAGCCTGCAAACAACACTCGCGCAAGAGCGCACGCAAAAAGAAGCCGCTAGTTCAAAAGAAAAACGACAACTACTTACCTACGGCGGTGCGATTGCATTTTTAGGGTTGTTTTTGGGAATTATTTTAACCATTGTTTTGTCGCGCCGTAAGCGTTACGAAGGCTGGGCATAAATTAATTTAATGAAAATTGTTCAATAAAAAAGCCGCTATTAGCGGCTTTTTTATTCGCATATCAAATATTGAGCTATGCATATATAGCACTGGCTTAACTATAAAAAAATAGATTAACTTACGATTTTGCCAGCGGCTGTACTTCTTTATTTTCGTTCATCTCTAACTTTGGCGCATTCATTCCCTTTAATAAACGACCGAATATATCAGCACCAGTAATAATACGCTTCTCATCACCCCATACCAGCACAACGTCGTGATCAATAGCACCATCAAACGATTTATCGAGCGAATGATTTGCGCGTATTTTTAAAATAACCTCACTTAAACGCAGTGTTTCATCCGTTACAATAATAGGTCTGTGGCAAAAATGGTAAGGGTCAAAAATATCTGGCTCAAATAATGCTGATCGTAAAAAACCATCTGCATCAACCACTAATAACGGCCACCCATCGTTGTTAGTCAAAATTACCCAGTTATAGCCCGATTTGTGTAATTTACGTAAAAACTCATTATCGGCTGATAATGTCAGTTCAGGAAAAATAGGTAAATCAAGTTTAGTAGGTAAAGAGATTATAGAATCTGGATCAATTATTTCCCCTTCTTTAGTTACACTGATTTCGTCTAAGCTAAAAAAGTTAAGTGCACCAATACCTTCAACATGTTGCACATCAACTTCTTCGGCCTCAATGTGTTTACGTATTATTCCTCTAAGCTCGCTTTCAGCAAAATAGGTAATACCTTCTTTGCCCAGCCATGCATCAAGTACCAAGGCCGTTGGTTTAGCAACAACATAAAACAAAACTTGATAAAACTTTATTAATGGCGAAAGCATACTCGCCATTTTTAATGCATTACGAGAAAAATAAGCTTGAGGTGTTATCTCACCGATTATCGTAATCGCAATCGTTGAGAATAAAAACGAGCTAGCGCCCATTAATACAGAATCAGAGAGCAACGTGAGTAAAACGTTAATACCCACGTTACCCCACAAAATGGTTGCTAGTAAAAAGTTAGAGTCGTTACGAAGTGCCATAACCTTAATTGCCGCTTCGTTTCTTTTTGAACTTTCCATTTCAAGCTGTAATCGGCTTAACGAAAAGAACGCCAAATTCAAGCCCGAAAATATTGCCGATTGCGAAATACACAGAGCAATAGCACACCAAATCATGACATCAAACGTCATTTTATTTTCCTGTTAAAAAGTTTATAGCAGCAACAAACTGCCTAAACCTAAAAAGGTCACAAACCCAACAATGTCGGTAACCGTTGTTAAAATAACAGAGCCAGATAACGCTGGATCTATTTTCATTTTGTCTAAAATCGATGGTATTACAACGCCCGCGAGCGATGCCGCTACTAAATTTAATAAAATAGCGACTGTAATCGTTACACTTAACATCAAATCGTTAAACCATAAGTAGGTGAGTAAACCAATTACAAATGCCCACACTAAACCGTTAACAGCCCCGACTCTTAGTTCTTTTTTAAGTAACGCATTGCGGTTTGAATCAGTCACCTGCCCCAAAGCCAAACCACGCACGATAACGGTTAATGTTTGACTACCCGCAATTCCTCCCATTGAGGCTACAACCGGCATAAGCACCGCTAAAGCAACCACTTGTTCTATAGTGGCGCCAAATAGACCAATGAACCACGATGCTAAAAATGCAGTGGCCAAGTTTATACCTAGCCAAATACCACGGTTTTTAGCACTTTTTCGTACACTGGCAAATAAATCTTCGTCCTCTCGTAAACCACCCGCCTTTGCGGTGGCTTCATCGGTTATTTCTTGGCGAAGTTCGTAAGCAGAGGCAATTGTTAATCGCCCTAATAATTTATTATCTGAATTTACAACCGGCATAGCCATTTGCTCAGAGTGAATTACGACTTCAGCAGCTTCATATAAATCATCGTCTGCATGCAACGATGAAAAATCATGATTTGCCAGCGTCATTAAATTATCGTTATCGTGTGCTTTGATAAGATCGTTAATGGCCACTTCACCAATCAAACTGCCTTTTCGGGTCACTAAATAAATGACTTCACTGTATTGCGGTACACCTTTAAATAAAAGCTTTTTTGCGCCACCAGCGGTTAACTTGTCAGACACCTTTAATATATCAAAACCTAGCCAGTGACCGAGTTGTTCTGGTGGGTATTGCTGTGCTAAATCGTACTGCTTGGTTTGCGCTTCATCTAATTGCTTTTTTGCATAGTCGACAAACCGCTCAGGTATAACTTCTTCTAATTCGAGTAGCTCTTCTACATTTACTTCATCAAGTAATTTAAATGCATCACTGTCATCAAGTGTTTGCAGTAACCATAAACAACTGTCAGGGCTTAAATTTACAAAAATTTCATGCTGTGTATCTTCATCAAGCAATTGCCAAATTTCGAGTCGCTGCTCTTTGGGTATTGCTTCAAACAATAAAGATAGATGCTCTGTAGAAAGTGTGCTTTGTGCGTCGATCAACAGTTTATTCTTACGTTCTGTGGTGTCGCATTGCAGTAAGTCGTTTATGAGTTGTGGAAGCTGATCTACCGGATACTCAATCATTAAAAAACCTTAAAATTAAAAAGCACATTATTTACAGTTTACCTTCTCAATTAAAAATTGCAGAAAAAACGGTACTTTAATTAAAGATGTGCATGCTATTTTGCGCATTGTATGGGCAAAACAAAGGCAGTACTATTTATTTTTATATAAATTAAAAGTATGAAATTAAAGTATTAGAAAACAAAAGGGAAAGAAGTTGGGCAACTATGAATACTAAAGCATACAGGCATTATTTTGTATGCTTTAAATATGTGGGATTAAATTTCGATTAATAACCCTTTGTCTTTTTTTACTTTTTCAATAACCATATAAGTATGGTGTGTGCCTACACCGGGGATATCAACTAAGTCACCCAACACTTGCCTGTACTCTTCCATGTTAGATACACGTATTTTTAATAAGTAGTCGTAACCGCCTGCAACCATGTCACATTCTACAACTTGTTCCATTTTTAATATGTGTTCTTTAAATACTTTAAATACAGCAGTATTTGAGGTAACCAACGACACTTGAACATGAGCCACTAAGCTTTGGTTTAACTTAGCTTCGCTTAATTTAGCATAATAACCCTCAATATAGCCTTCTTGCTCTAATCGCTTTACGCGATCAAGGCATGGGCTTGGGCTTAAATTAACTTGTTTTGCTAAGTTAACGTTAGAAATTCTGCCGTTTTTTTGCAAAACGTCTAAAATTGCTAAATCAATGCGATCTAGCATGCGTAATCTATTTGGATTTGTCATACAGAATTTTATGCGGATAAGTTAAATTTATGCCCTGTAAATTATCGTAAATCGACAAATTTAACCAGCATATTCTGCTGAATTTTATTTAGAATGCACTCTCAATATCACTGGTATTTTATTGGTAATTAAATTTACTTTAAATCTTAACACTGCTAAGGGTTGCTTATGTTATTCAACGGCGATTTAACAACTGACTGTCCTATAAGACAAAAAATCCGTGACTTTTACCGCATAGACGAAAATGCGGTTATCGATCATATTTTACCGCTTGCAGAAGTAGGCGTTAAAGCACGAAGCCGTGCCTGGGAAAGAGCCCGCCAAATTGTTTTAAACATTCGTAAAGAACAAGATGGTCAAGGCGGTGTAGATGCGCTACTGAATGAATTCTCGCTTTCAAGTGAAGAAGGCGTAGTGTTGATGTGTTTAGCCGAAGCGTTGCTTCGTGTACCAGACAAAGAAACCCAAGAAGCCCTTATTCGCGACAAGTTAGCAAAAGGTGATTGGAGCTCTCATTTAGGCAGTAGCGACTCTTTATTCGTAAATGCATCATCTTGGGGCCTATTAGTAACTGGTAAAATGGTTAACTACACAGATAAAACCAAAGACCAACAGTTTGGTATGCTTAAAAAGACCATTGGTCGTTTAGGTGAGCCTGTTATTCGTAAGTCTGTAAACTTTGCAATGAAAATTATGGGTAAGCAATTCGTTATGGGTCGTACCATAAACGAAGCAATTGAACGTGCTGCCGACACAGAGCAAAAAGGCTATGTATATTCTTACGATATGTTGGGTGAAGGCGCGCGCACAAGTAAAGATGCTAAACGCTACTTTGACAGCTACATGAATGCCATCCACTCAATTGGTAAAGCGGCAAATGGCCGTGGTCCTATTAAAAGCCCAGGTATTTCTGTAAAGCTTTCGGCTATTCATCCGCGCTATGAATTTACGCATAAAGACCGTGTAATGGCTGAAATTGTACCTAAGCTAAAAGAGCTTGCTCTGGCTGCAAAACAGTACGACATTGGTTTTACCGTTGATGCAGAAGAAGCTGACCGTTTAGATATTTCACTGGATATTATCGAAGCCGTATTTAGCGATAAAGATTTAGATGGCTGGCAAGGGTTTGGCTTAGCTGTTCAAGCGTATCAAAAACGTGCGATTTTTGTTATTGAGTGGCTAACAGAGCTTGCTACGCGTGTAGGTCGTAAACTAATGGTGCGCTTAGTTAAAGGCGCATATTGGGATACTGAAATTAAAACTACACAACAAGATGGTTTAGATCACTACCCTGTATTTACCCGAAAAGCGACAACCGACGTATCTTATAAAGCATGTGCAATTAAAATGCTAGAAGCACGTGATGTGCTATACCCACAATTTGCAACACACAATGCATACACTGCAGCAACTATTCTAGAAGTGGCTAAAGGCGATAACACAGGGTTTGAATTCCAACGCTTACACGGCATGGGTGAATCGTTATTTGATCAAATTGTAAATGCAGAAAAAATTCAGTGTCGTGTATACGCTCCCGTTGGCCAACACGAAGACCTATTGGCCTATCTTGTTAGACGTTTACTAGAAAATGGTGCAAATTCATCGTTTGTAAATGCCATAGTTGATACCTCTAAACCGGTAGAAACACTGCTGCCAGATCCGGTAGAAACGCTGCAAGGGCTTCGCAACAAATACAATACGCAAATTAAAATGCCAATTGATTTATACGGCGAAGAACGCGCTAACTCTAAAGGCATGGACTTAACCGATATAAACGTAATTACACCGTTTAAAGAAAACCTAGACAACTGGTTTAACGAGCACCTAATAGATCAAAGCCAAGTCCCTGATGGATCACTTGCTGTTAAAAACCCAGCAAACCATAAAGAAATCATCGGCCATGTAAAACTACAAAGTGGCGATGAGATGAAAACACTACTTGCTAATGCAGAAGCAGCGTTTGAGTCATGGTCGCAAACCCCTGTAAAAGACCGCGCTAATTTATTACGCCGCATTGCTGATATTTTAGAACGTCATCACGACGAGCTCGTTGCTATTTGTATCAAAGAAGCGGGTAAAGTAGCACAAGATGGCATAGACGAAGTACGTGAAGCAGTCGACTTTTGTCGTTACTACGCTGCACGAGCCGAAGAACTCTCAGAAGATGAGCGCTTTGAAGCACGGGGTGTAATTCTGTGTATTAGTCCATGGAACTTCCCACTCGCTATATTCTTAGGGCAAGTGGCTGCTGCCATTGTGACGGGTAATACTGTTATTGCCAAACCGGCTGAACAAACAAGCTTAATTGCACTGCGTACCATTGAACTAATGCTATCGGTTGGCTTACCTGAGCATGTTGTGCAACCTGTTATTGCACGCGGTAGTGAAGTGGGTAAAACAATTGTTCCTGATGAGCGTATTCAAGCAGTCATGTTTACAGGTTCAACTGAAACCGGCACATTAATTTCTCAAACGCTTGCAGCACGAAACGACATACAAGTGCCATTAATCGCCGAAACAGGTGGTCAAAACTGTATGATTGTTGACTCTACAGCACTGCCTGAGCAAGTAGTTGATGATGTTATAAGTTCGGGTTTCCAAAGCGCTGGTCAACGTTGTTCAGCACTGCGAGTATTGTTTATCCAAGAAGACGTAGCCGACGGCATCATTGAAATGCTTAAAGGTGCTTTGGCTGAATTACATATTGGCGATCCGTCATTGTTATCTACCGATGTAGGGCCTGTAATCGATGAAAAAGCACTTAAAAACTTAACCGAACATGTTGAGTATTTAAAAGGCAATGCAACACTTCATTACGAATGTAAAATTCCGGACAACAGTGAAAATGGTGCGTACTTCTTTGCACCACGTCTTTACGAAATAAAAGACCTTTCTGTACTTAAGCGCGAAGTATTTGGTCCATGTGTTCATATTATTCGCTTCAAAGCGAATCAACTTGATGACGTAATTGATCAAATAAACAATACAGGTTACGGCTTAACAATGGGTGTACATTCACGTATTGAAGAGCGTTGCGAATACCTTGCTAAAATGTCTCGTGCGGGAAATGTATACGTAAACCGTAATATGATAGGCGCAATTGTTGGTGTGCAGCCATTTGGTGGCCGAGGCCTATCGGGTACAGGCCCTAAAGCCGGTGGCCCTAACTACCTACAGCGTTTGGTGAAAGAAAAAGCATCGCCAGAAAACGTACAAATGACAAACCTAACGCCAGATGAGCTTGATTTACACCACTACAGTGGCGCAAATGCTCAAGTAGAAAAGCTAATGGCTAATTCAATGCGCGATGAAAAAATTTGGCGAGCAACCCCGCTAAACGATCGTGTATCTGCTGTTCGTCAGCTACTAGCCAAAATTGCTACGGTAGAAATTATTGATGACCTTGCTGACGATTTAGCTTTAACGCTAGCCGATGCGCGCGCACAGCTAAACCGCCTTGAAAAGCATATGCGTAAATTTACAACGTTGCCTGGGCCAACGGGTGAGTCTAACACGCTTCACTTAGAAGCTCGCGGCTGTGTTGTTTGTTATGCGGATAAGAGTACCTCTTTTAACTTTTGGGCGTTATCTATTATCACTGCATTAGCTGCGGGTAATACGGTAATTACAGTTGCCTCTGAAATGTTTTACGAAGAAGCTGAAGCATTCAGAGAGAAGTTTATTGCCACAGGTGTTGCCGAAGGGGTATTTCAGGTAGCTAAACCTAATCAGTTACAAGCTATTTTGGGTCACCCTCATTTAGCAGGTGCAGTTGTTGCAGCGCGTTCGTCGCGTTTAGGTTACTTCAGCCAGCAACTTGCACAACGTAAGGGCGCTATATTACCTGTGATCAGTTCTGAGTATTACGACACATTAATCAAGCGTCTTATTACTGAAAAAACAATTAGTGTAGATACAACGGCGTCAGGTGGTAATACATCCTTGATGACCTTAGTTGAAGATGATGATTAATTAAGCTAATACTAATTACTTATAATGTTTATTAAAGGCACCTTTTGGTGCCTTTTTTCTATTTAAAGTACGTAAAGTTTGCTATTTTCAATATAGATTTATTAGTTAAGTAGTTAAATTGAAAAAGCTCCCTGTTTCTAAATTACTCCCTGGTATGTTTGTGCAAAGCGTCACAAAACAAACGGGCAGAGTAAAAATAAAAAGCCAAGGCTGGGTAAAAACCCAAACGAGTATTGATAAGCTTATTAAGGCGGGTATTTTAGAGGTCGAAATTGACCCAGATAAAACACTCACCGAAACAGTGCCTGAAAAAGAACAAACCAAAACACCTGCCACAAAAATAAAACGCGATCCTTGGCAAAAAACGCATAGTGCAGCTCAAGAAATGAATAAAGCTAAAAAGCTTTATGACGAAGCTAAAACGCTGCAAATAAAAGCATTTAAAGATATAAAGTCCGGCCTGAACATTGATATTGCTCCATTTAAAGAGCTTGCTAGCGGTTTTATGGATTCAGTTTTTAGAAACCAAGACGCCCTAGCCTGCCTCACGCAAATGCGCCAAAAAGATGCATACTTACTAGAGCACTCTATAAACGTATCTATCTTAATGGGTATTTTTGCAAAACACCTTAATATTGAAAAAGACATTATTGTAGAGCTCACCACAGGTGCGCTGCTGCATGATATCGGTAAAATAAAAACGCCAGATGAAGTCCTCAATAAGCCTGGGCGCTTAACCGAAGCCGAATTTGAAATAATGAAGCAGCATGCGGTTTACTCTAAACAAATTTTGGAAGAGTCAGGTTTAACTGGTATTGCTGTAGATATTGCAGGCATGCATCATGAACGTATAGACGGAACTGGTTACCCTTTTGGTAAAAAAGGAAATGAAATAAGCCAGTATGTTCGCATGGCTTCTATTGTAGATGTATACGACGCCCTAACAGCAGAGCGAGTTTATAAATCGGGCATGGAACCCATTAAGGCATTTAAAATATTAAAAGAAGGCTGCCCAAATAGCTTTGACGGCGAATTACTAACTAAGTTTATTCAGTGTATTGGAATTCACCCTGTAGGCACATTAGTAAAGCTTTCAAGCCAAAAAGTCGGGCTTGTGACAGAAAGTAATCCCGCGATGCCATTAAAGCCGATTGTTAAAACCTTTTATAGTGCAAAGCATAGCCGTTATACAGAAGTGCTCGATATTGATTTGTCGAACAAGCGAATTGAAGACTCACTCGAAACAACCGTAAAAGCCGGCGACTTCAACATTGATTTAGAGCGCTTTTACAAAAACTCTGTATTACCTTAAATAGTCAGTATAAGCTCAATGTTACTCATTGAGCTTATACTTTTTGTTACTCTGGCCAGTCTTGCAGGGCTTTTAAACTAAACTCGTAACCGTCAAAATCTATTACGCTTTGCTCAGGTGTAATTTCTTTTACCATTAATGCACCAATGCTCTCACCTTCGTGAAGCTCTCGCCCATTTAACTTTATCCAGCGTTTATCTGCACTTGATGAATAGATATGTGCTTGATACTTTATGCTAGGTAGCATTGCTTGTAGGCCATCTGGTAACAATTCGATAGGCTCTACCCGAGATGACGATTTAGAGGCCTGAGTTACCTCATAATCTTGGTTTTTATCGACATCTTGCACTGCCTGCGCAAACGCATTTTTAAGTGTAGTTGGCACAGCATCAAGCTCAGGGTCACTTTTAGGTTCAGCTTGCGCTGCACCACTAATTGGCTTACCCAACACTTTATATTTACTCATATCAATACTTGTTGACGACGTACTTTGAGTTTGTTCAAAACCACCTTGGTTATAAGTTAACTGTGTATTTGAATTAAGTTGACCTTGGTTTGGCTGATTATAATTTTGCGTATTTACAAGCGGAGGTTGATTAAAAGTTTGTTGAATGCCACTAGCTGCACCTGTTGATGGCATTGGAATATACTGCCCAGTTGGTGTTAACAACATTTGCTGAATACCCGTTGGTGTTTGCACGTGCACTAACTGCCCTTCAATAGTCGCTGTATTGCTTGGCGCTTTTTCAGGTTTAGGCTTTACATTCACCTCAGCTTGTTCAGTGGCAGGTAATGCTGCTGTCTGTAACTCAGTCGTTACTTGTTCATTACTTTGAGTGCTAACTACATTTGAGGGTTCAACAGAACCAGGTGATTGGACCCATTTACCAAAAGTAAATCCGGCCGCCACCGTTACAAAGGCCGCCAAGCTGCCACCCAAAACAAAGGCGATACGCCGGTAGCGAGCGAGTGCTTGTTGCTGTTTTAACTGCTCCGACTGTAAATCGTATTGCTCGGCGCTCATATCAGCTTGTTGAGATTGCTTTAATGCATCTAATAAATAAGACATAAATCACCTAACTATAAAATAAAGGAAAGCCCAATACCTGCGGCAAACAAAGCGCCGAAAGCAAAGCAATAAATTAAAATCGATGGCGACTGCTCAGGCTTATTCGTTGTTGCAACAAAGTCAGAAGGTAGTGATTCTTGCGCAGATTGTTTAACAATTTCAGCATCTACAACAAGTTGCTGCTTCGAAAAAGTACCCACTAAAGCTCGTTCACACACTAGGTTCATCAAGCGAGGTATACCGCCTGTCATTTTATGAACCATCTGCATTGCATCCATCGAAAACAATCCTTTATCGCACCCAGCAATGTGTAACCGGTGCTTGATATACGCCACTGTTTGGCCTTGTGTTAAAGGTAATAAGTGATAACGCGCGGTGATCCGTTGAGCAAGCTGCCTTAACTCATTACGTTTTAATAAATCTTGAAGTTCTGGCTGACCTACAAGCACGATTTGCAATAGCTTTTTGTGGTCGGTTTCTATATTAGTTAATAAACGAAGTTGCTCTAGCACATTGGGGGCAAGTAGCTGCGCCTCGTCAATAATTAAAATAGTATGGCCACCCGCCTTGTTATTACTCTCTAAGTGTTTTTTTATTATATCGGTTAAACTTTTAAGCGTCGCATTTTGTGCGTCATAACTAATTTTCAATTCATCGCAAATACTGGCTAACAACTCAAGTTCTGACAGTGCAGGGTTATGAATCATCGCTACTTGTGTATTTTCAGGTAATTGCTCTAGCATGCTGCGGGTGATTGTTGTTTTTCCGGTGCCTACTTCGCCCGTTAGTAATACAAAACCACCGTCTTCACCCAATCCATAGGTTAAGTGTGCTAAGGCTTCTTTATGGCGCTCGCTTAAAAATAAATAATGAGGGTTAGGCGAAATCGAAAAAGGTTTTTCGTTCAGGCCAAAATAGCTTAAATACACCGCGATGTTCCTTCGTAATTAAATCACCGCCTATAATGGCAAAAAAACGCGCACAGTAACATCGTTGTAAGCGCTTTATTGTTGAAATAAAGTAAATTTATGTAAAAACAAAAAAGCGCAACTACCGGAGTCACCTCCAATAACTGCGCTTTTTAATCAAACTTATTTGGTCTTTATTTTTCGTAGCGAACTAGGCGTAAATAAACATCACTGGTTTTAGGACGTAAACTATTTAGCCCGCTGTCAAACTGATACACCCAGGCCGAACTCATACTGCTAACACCCGATGTGCTAGACCAATAGTTTTGAGATTTAGTGCCTAAAAAAACAACTTCATTTATGCTTGGCTCTGTACAACTGTGCTCTAAAATACTGGCTAGCTCTTTAATATTAGGCACCTGCCAATCATCATAATTTGCAGTTGTATCGTTAGTCGCGCCTCGTAAAGCTTCTTGCCACGTCACTGCAGGCGTAGATCCTTCGCACAGTAATGTTTCTGTATTATAGGTTTGAGAATAACTACAACGCTGCCACATTAGGCCAGTTTCAGTGTCAGATACTGTACCATCAGCATTAACGGTAAACCTATCGGTTGGGGTTGTTGTGTCAGCACCGCCATAACATGTTTGCGCAGCTACATTAAAACTAAAGCCAAAAACTATAAACGTATTTAATAATTTTAATTTCATAACACTCTCCTATCGGCTTCTGACTAAACGAACATATGCGTTGTTCTCTTTTGGATAGGCAAGGTCATTACCATTGCTCATATCAATAATATAAGCTTGCGATAAACTGGTGCCATCTGCTGCAGTTTGAGATGTCCAATAAGGTAAATTAACATTATCGATAGCACCCGCTTCTGGCATATTTGGAAAGAAAGCTAAATCAATTAAAACGCTTTGCCCTTGTTTCCCATAATCAATTAACCCCAAAAGCTCTGTATACGTGGGTACTCGCCAATTTGTTCCCCCACAAAAATCGATAGCATTAACTTCATTTATATAGGTTTGTAGGCCACAGCTTGTGTCGTTAGGGCATGTTGTATTTGCTGTGCTGTCTGCATCGGTAGTTGTGTCGCCAATGTCCCAATAATAGCTGTTTTGTGCATCCCGTAACGTTGTGTTTGGTAAAGAACCAGACGACGGTGATTTAACTTCCCAAACAAGCCCTGTGACGTTGTCACGAATACAGCTAAAGTCTTCACTTGAGTCATCCACCTCGTCGGCAAACTGATTAAGCTTTGTATAATCAAACGCGAGATTACCTATGCCTGCTTTATCTATGCGGTTAGCAAAGCTATCTCGACCGAGCTCTGCGTCTTGCTCAGGAAAGTCATCACTGCCACAATTTATGCGCTGCGTATTGTTGTAACATTCTCCCATACCACTATCGTTTATCAGACCAAGCGCCTTTGGCGTTATATCAATAAACACAGTATCTGTATCGGTGCGTCCTTTCGAATCGGTAACGGTTACTTCAAAGCTAAGCGTGGTGTTGGTGTCTACATCGGAGGCAAAAAAGGTAGATACACACTGTTGGCTATCGCTTAGTGTTTCGGCATTCCCGGTTAATTGTTGCCACTCGCACTGATAAGTATCCGTGACTGTTTCGCTATTGCTTGCATCTAGTGTTACCTGGTCAAATTCTTCAACATTTTGATCATCCCCTGCATTTGCGGCAACTAGCTCATTAGTTTTATTAAGGCTCATTGTGAATTGAGTACTGGCTTCGCCACCCTCATCGTCAGTAACCGTTAAGCGCCAAAGCAAAGTTGTGTTTGCTTCTAATAAAGGGTGAGTAAAACTTAATGTTGAACCATCAAAGCTGGAAATATCTAAGTCAGGGCCTGATATTAGTTCCCAAAAATAGCTATTCACCATCCCATTTTCATCCGGATCACTAGAATCAACACCGCTCAGTATAACGGTATCTTGGTATATAGAAGGGAGTGTATCTGGTGCTGTTTGTGTTATTACAGCAATAGGGAGCTGGTTATTAGAACTAACCGAAATTAAAAGGTCGTCACTTACTGTGCTATTGCCAGTGCTTTGATAACTGACCCTTAGTACAATTTCACTGTCTGCTTTAACATCAGGTGCCGTAAGTGTTTGCTCAGCGCCTTCAAGTGGAAAACCATCTATACTTGGTCCGCTAACTTGTTGCCAAGTAAAAGTTCCATCCGTTGGAGAGCCTTGTGCAGTGATTGTAAAATCAATTTTTTCAATAACTTGTATATCTGAACCCGCATTCACTGAGGCTTCAATATTTGTGGTGCTGTCACTACCGCCACCACCGCCGCAGGCTGTGATAAAAATGCAGGAAAAAAGAGGGATTAACGCTAACGCTTTCATTCGTAGCACCTTGTGTCAAATAATTACTATAACGCAATCGTAAGCAATAAAGGTGCCACTAAGCTTTACATATAAGCATCTTGATGAATACGAACAAACAATTTAGTGCCAATTTTACTGTAATCGACTTTATATTCACGCCCATCTAACGACTGAATAAAAAGTAACTGCTTTTCTTCACCAAATACTTCAGCACTACTTATATATACCATTTCTAGGTAACGGTCTTTTGCGTCGCGTCTATTTTTTGGTAACTCTTCTTTAAAGGGCTCTAAGCCGTTTTGAGTTACTTTAATTCGTGGGTGGATGTCAGAGTTAACAACCACTAAATCAAGTTTTTTGTCTTTATGTATTATGGTATTTCGACCACTTTTTAAAAAGGCTCTTTCTTGGCTCATTGTCTTTTCCTACAGCCGCAGTTTAATCTTTAAGCTGCGACGCTATAAACTGATGTGGCTCGCGCTTCCATTTATTTAAATTAGCGCTAAAAGCCCAAATATCGGTGTCTAGTACACTGGCAGGTAGTAATAAATCATACCCTGTTAGCAGCTTGAGGTGCTTAGTTCTGTTTGCAAACATAGCTATTAAACCATTATAGCTAATTCCGCGCGCAGATCGATGTTGTGTATCTTCTACTAACCATTCTGATGGGCAATTGCCATTTTTGCAATGATTTTGAACAACCTGCATAAAAAAATGTCGTTGTTCTATAAGTAATTTACCCGCAATTCTAGGAGTTATACTCATTAAAAACTCATCAATATCATTTAGTTTTAGCCCAACCGCGTTTAGCTCTAAATGCTCTAAGCCTTTTTCGACTTTTGGAACACCGCAAGAATGAAAGTTTTTATGAGATAGACACCAACGGCCATATTTATGCCTATACTCTATAGCAGATTCGCTCAAAATTAAGCTGTAATAAGGTTCTTGAGTTTTTAAAAAACCCACAAAAATAGCCCCAAGGCAGGCACTGACTAAAAAAATTTCAACAATGCTAATAGTGCCTGATTTTAGTAAATTAAATGCCATAATAAAGACTAAACCAATAGCGCCCACAATCAGGATTTCAATACCATTACGTGAACCTTGCGCACGGTATTTAATGTGTTTTTTAGTGTGTTTATCCATACTGATAAAAAGCCATATAAAATATAAACATAATAATAGCCCATAAAATTACTTTTCTGGCTGTCATGCAGGCCTTACAAGATGTTTTAAAATTCATATATTTATCGCTTTAATTAAACAAAAACCGGTACACACCTTTAATATTACTTACTTTTACGCCTAACGCACAAAATTATGAGACACATAACAGACTTTATCCGGTCTTATTTCGTACAATACTTATAATTAATTTTCAGGTATGAAAACGATGTACTCTAGACAATCAGGCAAAGCTCTTTTTCCATTCATTATTACACTACTTTTAATATTTAGTGTTTACTTATATTTACCCTCAAGCCATGGCGAACAAGCCAATTTTTCTAACATGTCTGCACAGGTTTCTGCACATACAGTAACTTCGCAAGAAAACGCTGTAATGATAGAAGCAATTGGTAGCGCACGCGCAAATCAAGCTATTTACATTAAAAGCGCACAAAACGACTATGTTACCGACATATTTTTTAAAGATGGTGATTTAGTGAGTAAGGGCCAAAAACTTGTGCAATTGCAAAGCAGACAAGAAGAGTTAGCCGTTGAAGAACTCAGCATTAATTTACAAGAAGAAAAGCGTCAGCTTAACCGTCTTACAGAACTTTCACGTACACAGTCTACAGCTAAATCGTTGCTCGAAGAGCAATTATCTGTTGTAGACGCGACCAAGTCACAACTCGAAAGCGCTAAAACAACGTTAAGCGAAATGACCATTCGTGCGCCTTTTTCTGGCCTGCTAGGTAAACGCGAAATATCTGTAGGCGCTTATGTTAATAATGCAACCATACTCACTACCCTTGATGATATTAGTATTATAAAAGTAGACTTTAAAGTCCCTGAAAAATATTTGGCGCAACTTGCCATTGGCATGAAAGTATTAACGCAAAACGACGCTTACCCTGATCAAACATTCACAGGGAAAGTAACACATATTAGCTCACGTATTGACGCCGTGACACGCAGCATTGAAGTAACTGCTAGTTTTGCCAATAAATCGGGCCTATTACGCCCAGGAATGTTGCTAAATACCGCACTTGAGCTAAGTACAAGCCAAGCACTTATGGTTCCTGAAAAAGCGGTTATACCACTGCAAGACAAACACTACGTGTTTAAAATTACAGATGGCGTTGCAAACAAAATAGAAGTGCACGTTGCAGGCAGAAATAACGGTTGGGTAGCCATTGATGAAGGCTTAACCGATGGCCAGCAAATTATTACTGAGGGGCTGATAAAAATTCGCTCAGGCAGTAAAGTTAGCGTTAAGGGGTAATACGTGAAAATTACCGACACTAGCGTTAAACGCCCCGTTTTTGCAATTGTAATTAACTTATTGCTACTCACCTTTGGTTTAGTCGCATTTAGTATGTTACCGCTACGCGAGTACCCCGATATAGAAACTCCGATTGTAAATATTAGTACCTCATATACCGGGGCATCAGCGGAGATAATCGAAACTAAAATAACCCAAGTTATCGAAAACCGAATATCCGGTATTGAAGGTATTAAAAGTATAAACTCATCAAGCCGTAATGGCCGCTCAAACATTACTATTGAGTTTAATATAAGTCGCGATATAGATGCGGCATCTAACGATGTACGTGAACGTGTTGCAAGAGCACTCGACAGTCTCCCAGAACAAGTACGTCCGCCTGAGGTATCTAAGTCAAACAGTGATGAAAGCCCTATTGCTTGGTTTGTACTAAATAGCGAAACCATGGACTCGTTGCAACTTTCTGATTATGCGCAGCGCTTTATAGTTGATCGCTTAGCAGTTGTAGATGGGGTATCTAATGTTCGAATTGGCGGAGAGCGCCAATACGCGATGAAAATTTGGCTCAACCGCCAAGCCATGGCTGCACGCGGAATTACCTCAAGCGATATAGAAAACACCCTGCGCACAGAAAATGTTGAGTTACCTGCTGGTGAAATTGAATCAATTGATCGCGACTTTACGGTACGTACGGCCCGAAGCTACAAAGATCAGCGCGACTTTAAAAATTTAGTTATTAAACGCGGTGAAGATGGCTATTTAGTTCGCCTTGGCGAAGTAGCCGATGTTCAACTAGAGGCCGCCGACGACGAAAGTTTGTTCCGTGGTAACGGCCGCAACATGATTGGCTTGGGTATTGTAAAACAAGCCAAGGCAAATACTTTAACCGTGGTAGATAACGCACGGAGTGAGCTTGAAAAAATCAAACGTAACCTACCTGAAGGCACAACAATTCAAGACAGTTACGACTCGTCTGTATTCATTAAAGAGTCGATTAGCGAAGTATACAGTACGCTTGCCATTTCTATGGGCTTAGTTGTTTTAGTTATATTTTTGTTTTTAGGCAATATCCGTGCAACGCTTATCCCTGCTGTTACCGTACCCGTAGCCTTGGTAGGCAGCTTTATGTTTTTGCTCGCTATGGGGTATTCAATCAACTTACTAACCCTACTTGCGTTAGTACTTGCCATTGGTTTGGTTGTTGATGACGCCATAGTAATGCTTGAAAACATTCACCGCCGTATAGAGCTTGGCGAGCCACCATTACTGGCAGCGTACAGAGGCGCACGAGAAGTAGGTTTTGCAATTGTAGCAACTACACTTGTGCTTATTTCGGTGTTTGTTCCTTTAGTATTTATGGATGGCCGGATAGGCGCGTTATTCACCGAATTTGCAATGGCTGTAAGCGCAGCTGTTTTTTTCTCAAGTGTAACCGCGCTTACGCTTGCACCAGCATTGTGTTCAAAAGTTCTAAAAAGTGCCGACAAACCTAATAAATTTAGCCAATGGATGGACCGCCAGTTTACTAAATTAGAGCGCAGTTACCGTAATTCACTTTCAACCAACATGACCAAAAAGTGGGGCTTGTTAGTTAGCTTAGTATTAGCGGGTTTTGTGAGTTATTCATTATTACTGCAAGTACCTTCAGAGCTAACACCTAAAGAAGACCGCGGCACCTTTTTTATTATGATGAGCGGGCCTGAAGGGGCTAGCTACGAAAACAATGCCGCCAATATGGCAAAAATTGAAGAACGCCTTATGCCTTACTCTGAGTCTGGCGAGCTAAGCCGTGTGCTTGTTCGTGTTCCTGGCTGGGGCGGTAGCGGCGGTGTTGCTATTGTTGGTATGGCTGATTGGGACAAACGCAAGCGCTCTACGTGGGAAGTAATGGATGAAATTAGTGGCAAAATGCGCGAAGTCACCGATGTACGTGCGTTTGCTATTATGCGCCGAGGTATTGGCGGTGGCGGTTCATCTCGCCCTATTGAATTTGTTCTACAAGGTAATGATTATGCTCAGCTTGCCGATTGGCGTGACCGCATTATTAAACGTGCAGAACAAAACCCAGGCCTTGTTAGAATCGATCACGATTACAAAGAAACATTCCCACAGTTTTTAGTAAGCATTGATAAAAATAAAGCGGCCGATCTAGGGGTGTCTGTGTCTGATGTTGGTCGTACACTCGAAACCATGCTGGGTCAGCGTCGTGTGACAACCTTTATAGATAGAGGTGAAGAATACGATGTCATTTTGAAAGGTACAAAAGAAGACTTTAATAACCCGACCGATATTTCAAATATATACCTTAAATCACGCAGTGGTGAGCTGGTTCCGCTAGACAGCCTAATAAGCTTAAAAGAAGAGGCTACAGCCTCACGCTTAAACCGTTACAACCGTATGCGCTCAATAACCTTAAGCGCAAACTTAGCCGATGGTTACACACTCGAACAAGCACTTAACTTTTTAAACAATGTTGCCGCAGAAGAAAACGACATTGACGGCGCAATAGACTACAAAGGTGAATCTCAGCTTTATTACGAAGGCGCATCAGCAATGACCTACGTATTTGTATTAGCGCTAACAGTTACCTTTTTGGTATTGGCAGCACAATTTGAAAGCTTTATGCACCCATTTGTAATTATGCTAACGGTCCCCCTTGGTTTAATGGGCGCGATGTTTGGTCTTTGGTCTACCGGACTTACGCTTAATATTTACAGCCAAATTGGTATTGTTATGCTCATAGGTTTAAGCGCTAAAAACGGGATACTCATTGTTGAATTTACCAACCAATTACGCGACAAAGGTGTAGAATTTAGCGAAGCAATATTACAAGCGGCTACACAACGTTTACGCCCAATAATAATGACATCGCTAACAACGGTTATGAGCTCAGTGCCATTGGTATTAGCATCAGGCCCTGGCGCTGAAAGCCGTATGGTAATTGGTGTTGTGGTATTTACCGGGGTTATTGTTTCAACGCTACTTACTTTATTTGTTGTGCCAGCAGCGTATTATGCGCTTGCTCGTAACACACAATCGCCTGAATATTTACAACAAAAACTTAATAAACAAGCAGCCGAAAAACCGCTTGAAGAGATCTAAGCAAGCTAACGCGTCGTAACCTTGTTGTTATGGCGCTAAGCTTTATGCTTTGCGTGACCTTTGTCAAATATTAGGAATAATTATGAGTTCAACAACGCAAGTAGCAACCTTTGGTGGTGGCTGTTTTTGGTGTATTGACGCAGCATTTAGGCGTGTAAATGGCGTGTCTGATGTAAGCTCGGGTTATACCGGTGGCAATACTGACAATCCAACATACAAATCAGTATGCAGTGGTACAACGGGCCATGCCGAAGTAGTAAAAGTTGAATTTGATAGCACCATTGTAAGCTTTGAAACATTGCTCGCTATGTTTTTTACTTTGCACGATGCTACGCAATTAAATCGCCAAGGTAACGATATTGGCACACAATACCGAAGTGTTGTTTATTACCATAATGACGAACAACTTGCGCTTACTAACACTATGATTGAACAGCTACAAACCCATGTTAGTGAGCCTATTGTTACCGAAGTCAGCCCGGTGACAACTTACTACCCTGCTGAGCACTATCATCAAGATTACTACAACGAAAACCCACAACAGGGTTATTGCAGTATGTTAATCGCACCAAAATTACATAAGTTTGAAACCGTATTTAAAGAGTTTTTAGCTGAGTAAAAACACAAAAAAGCCCGGTAAAACCGGGCTTTTTATTTAGATTATTTAAAACTGGTAATCTATGCCAGCAAAAAAGCGGCGCTCTGGCGTGTTGTAGTAATACACCTGCCCTGTTGTAAAATCAGCGTTAGAATCAACTGCGTTGTATTCCTTATCGAATACGTTTTCTATACGAAGCGACACCGTAATTTCATCATTTACTTGGTAATTGCCTGCTAAATTCCAAAGCGTATACGAACCCAATTGCGAAACCGCCCCTGCTCGCTCACCGCGATATTGCATTGCTATGCTTGTATCAAATGCACCAAACTGTTTTGCAAGCTCCCAATTAAAGGTTCGTTTGGCAACGTTTCTAAGCGCTTCGCCTGTTTCTTTATCTTCGGCACTTAGGTAAGCAAAATTCACATTACTATCAAAACCCAAAATTTGATTGGCTAAACTAAATTCAACACCTTCATATTGGGCCTCATTAATATTGGTGAGTGTAAAATTAGCGTCATAATCAATTTTATCCTCAATTTCATTTCTAAAAATAGCGACATCGACACGCACAGTATCAAAGTCGACGTTTAAGCCAAGCTCACGATTCACTGACGTTTCAGGTTGAAGATTGGCATTGCCGTAAAGAGGAAAGTACAAATCATTAAATGTTGGCGCTTTAAAGCCCGTGCTTTGGCTTATTCTGAAAGTTGCGTCTTCAGATAAGTGATAGCCAGCTGCCGCTGTGTACGTTGTTTCATTACCAAATTGCTCATCGTCATCTTGACGAACAGTTAAATTGGCAAGCAACTCATCCGCATCGTAATATGCGCCAACAAATACAGCTAATACATCGCGCTCTTGCACTTCAAACGTGGTTGAGCTTTGTGATACGTCATCATTGTACCAATTAATACCACCACTAATGTTTAACGTGTCGTTTAAGCGGTATTGGCCGTTGTAGTCAATTTGTGAGCGCTTAGTAACAAACGTACTTGTTGTTGGCCCTTGAGAAAAATCAACATAACGGTTGTCTGAGTCATCCGTTGCAAATGCTATATCAAGGCTGTGTGTTTGATTGTTATAGTCTTTATTCCAACCAGCCGAAAGCTGGTAATTTTTAAAATCACCTCGCTCAATCGTACTATCGGCAGGACTAAAACGGCTGTCGTAATCAGCAAAGCCTTCACTGTATTGCCCTAGTAACTTAAAGTCGCCGTAGTGCGCATCGGTATAGTTTACTTTAAAGCCAAGGTTTTTGTTTTCAAAACCGTCTTCATCGGGTGCTGCCCCTTGAAGTACATCAAAGTTGTCCGTCTTTTCAAATCCTGCATTAAAGGCCGTTGTTACATCGCCTGCTTTTACAGAACCAGCAATCTGGTAGTCTTGGTACGCGTCAGATCCAAACGTAGCACTGACCGAAAGGTTATCTGACTCGCGCGTTATAATATTAATAACACCCGCTAGCGCATCAGAGCCATACACTGCAGCACGTGAACCTTTTATTATTTCAATGCGCTCAATACTATTTAATGGCACATTGCTTAATGCTTTTTGACCAAGCGTTGCCGAACCGGTGCGCACACCGTCTATTAAAATTAGCGTATCACCCGATCCCGTACCGCGCAGTGAAACACCGGCATTTTGACCAAAGCCGCCATTAGGGTTTACCTGAAAGCCAACTTGAGACGTTAATAGCGTTGGTAAGTCGCGAACATTACTGGTTTCAATGTCATTACGAGTTATAACATTTACACTCGCTAATACATTAGTAATTGATTGTTCAAACTTATTAGCGGTTACCGTAATGGTTTCGATTGATTGCTCTGCAGCAGATACAGATAGTGACAGCGCAGCAGTAATTGCAACGCCAAGAGTTGTTTTTTTTAACATGAAGTTCCCCTTCTTTGCCCACCGCAAAGAACTAAGTAAGATTACATCAAGGCCGGTCTCCGGACTCAGTAAATACATAGCTTTATGTACTACTTTACCGTTGCGGGGGCAGTGTTGGGATTGTAGTCATCATGAAAACGCACCAACTTCCCGATTATCTTATTAAAAAAATCAAACCATTGAAAAGATTAATAAGCACCTTGAAAATAGGCCGCTATTGTGAGGAGTTTAATAAAAAATGTCAACGGACGTCTATACAGCTAAAAAGAAAATCAATTAAAAACAAAAACTATGCCGCGTTCATAAAAAAAGCCAAATAACCTGCGCGGCTATTTGGCTTTTTATTTATAAAGCGCCCAAAAGGCTTTTATAATTAATCGCGGAAGTTTTTAAACTGAAAAGGCTGACCTAAATCGGCAGTACGCACCACTTGCATAGCAGCTTGTAAGTCATCACGCTTTTTACCCGTTACGCGTACTTCCTCGCCTTGAATAGCCGCTTGCACTTTTACTTTAGAATCTTTAATGGCTTTTACTACTTTTTTAGCCACATCTTTTTCAATACCTTGCTTTAGCGCAACATTACGAAAAACATTTTTACCTGCACGGCTAATATCTTGTAACTCTAAGCTCGCTACATCCATACCACGCTTAGAAACTTTACCCGCTAAAATATCAAACAATTGCATAACCTGTGAATCAGCTTCAGCTTTTAGCTTAATTGTTTTGTCGTTTAGCTCAATAGATGCATCAACACCTCTAAAGTCAAAGCGAGTCTCAAGTTCACGGTTTGCATTATCTACCGCATTTTGTGCTTCGTTCATTTCTACTTCAGATACAATATCAAATGAAGGCATTGGTTTTCTCCTAACTATTCAATCTTAATTTTATGGCGCAATTATAACGCTAAAATTATAAATCTTTACATTTTTCTGCATCTTGTTCAGGTGCGATACTAATTTAGTTTGATATACTTAAGCTTCTTTTTTAAGCGACTCTAGGATTTTACGTGACAAGGCGTGTTTACCAAGCTGTTTTTTTGCTCAGCATCGTAGCGTTTACTTTTTTATTTGCCAAAGAAATAAAAGGCGCAGCTAACCTATTTCCACACATTGATAAAGTAGCTCATTTTGGGATTTTTTTTGTGCTTGCTATTATTATGGATAAAGCGTTTAAGCTTCCTTTGTACGCACAAATTTTGTTATTGGCCGGTTACGGCGCATCAATTGAAATAATGCAAGACGCACTCCCCTACAGGCAGGCCTCTATTGGCGATTTTATAGCTGATTTTGCTGGTGCTGCTAGTTACTTTTTACTAAGAGTTATTTTTACACCTCGAAAAAAGAATCCCTATGACTAATATTTTAATTGTAGGCGATGGCGCTATTGGCTTGTTACTAAGCCACTTTTTAAGTCACAAAAATAATGTTCATGTTTTAACACGCAAACCAACCTGCAATACGCGTTTTTATAGCCGTAAAAACGCTCCGTCACATAACATTAATGCACGCTTTATTAATTTAAGCGATCTGGCGCAACAACCTAGTTATGATGTTGTTATTTTTACAGTTAAAGCTTTTCAGGTCCAAGATGCGTTTTCACAAGTAAAACCTTATCTTGCTGCAAATTCAATATTAGTCGTTTCTCATAATGGAATGGGAAATATTGAAGAGCTTATTCCTCAGCTAAACACTCAGCAAGCACTATACTTTTTAACCACCAGCATGGCCGGATTTAAGTCTACCCAGTACATTGTGCAACATACCGGTGAAGGGCAAAGCGTGATTGGTGGCTGTAATAAACTTGCAGCTAAAAACTCACAATTTATATCACCACTACTTCAAGCAGTTCCCAATTTAAAAGTGGTCAATAACATTGAGCAACTTCGCTTTGAAAAGCTGTTGGTTAATGTGGCTATTAACCCGCTAACTGCACTTCACAATATAAAAAACGGCCAATTGCGTGCCCCTGTATTTAGCGCAACGATAATGAGTTTACTCTATGAGGGCTGCAGGGTTGCTAACGCAAAAGGGTTGAATATTGCTTTAGCTGATGCGTTAGATAACGCTTACACAGTAATGGCGCTTACCGCTGAAAATTATTCTTCAATGCAGCAAGATATTGCTAATAACAGGCCAACAGAAATAATGGCTATTTGTGGGTATATTAGCGATCAAGGCAAACGTTACAACATCAAAACCCCAATTAATAATGAGTTACTTGCTAAAATTCAGGCAAAAAAAAGCGTGGTTTAAACCACGCTTTATAAACTATTAACGTATTTACTTACCCTTTAAGGACGATACACTTTTACAGTTGTAAAGCCTTGCTCGTGTAAAATAAGCGCTTGCAACTGGCTCATTACACCTCTATCACAATATAGGTAGTAGTCTTTATCTTTTGGTAGGTCGCCAAACTTTGTAGCTAAGCGGAAAAACGGTAGGTGGATTACTTCAATACCTTCAATCTCAAGCGGCGCCGCGTCTTCTTCTTCTGGAGAGCGAATATCAACAACAACTGAACCTGGCGGTAAATCGGCAACCGATTCTGCCTCTTTAAGCTCTTGCTTAGCTTCTACGTCGATATCACGAACATCCATAACGCGCGCGTTATCAATAACGGTATCAAGTACATCAAAGTCGAACTTTTCTTCTTCGCCTTTAATCACGTCTATTTTTGCTTTTACCGTTGGCTTTTTAGATATAACACCACAGTATTCTGGCATAGTTTCGGCCATTTCAGCGGTACCGATTTGGCGCGCAATGTTTATAATCTCTTGCTTATCATGCTGAATTAGCGGGCGTAAAATAAGGGTTTCGGTTACGCGGTCAATTACACTTAAATTAGCCAACGTTTGGCTGGACACCTGCCCAATACTTTCACCCGTTACAAGCGCTTGAATATTTAGCTTTTCGGCCACTGCGCTACCGGCACGCATCATCATACGCTTGAGTACAACGCCCATTTGGCTGTTCTCAACGTTTTCTAAAATTTCGGCAACAACAGGTTCAAAGTCGACCGTAATAAATTTTACTTTATGAGTAGAGCTGTATTTTTTCCATAAAAAGTAACTCGCTTGTTTAACGCCAATTTCGTGGGCAGCGCCACCTAAATTAAAGAACAAAAAGTGCGTACGCGCGCCTTTTCGTATCATTTGGTAGCTAGCTACGCCTGAGTCAAACCCACCCGACATTAACGACAGCACATCTTCTTGAGTTGGCAAAGGGAAGCCCGCCATACCCAAATGTGTTTGCGTTACAATGTAGGCTTTGTCATCTTTTACTTCTAGACGAATAGTCACCTCTGGGCGGCTAAGTTTTACGCGGGCACCTTCAACGTGTTGGTTTAAACCACCACCAACGTAACGCTCTAAATCAGTTGAAGTAAAGTCGTGTTGGCCTATACGTTTTGCACGTACACAAAATGTTTTACCCGCAATTGTGTGGCCAATTAACTCAAAGGTTTTTTGATAAATTTCGTCCAACGTACTAAATTCGACTTCAGTCACTTCAATAAATTGCACTATACCTGGAATGCGTTGCAAACTATCAATAAAGTCTAACCGAGTTTGCGCGTCAGTTAATTTGGTGACAACTGAAATGTTATCCCAGTTGTTTCTTACTTGTACTTTTTCGTCAATACGACGCAATACAATTTTAATGTTATTTTCTAACACTTTAGTAAAGCGTTTACGAACCGAGCGGCTTTTGATAGCTATTTCGGGGTGTAGTTTGACGATAAATTTAAGCATAGTTCACTCTTAGACTGCGGGAATTCGCGCTCCCAGGCATTTGGCGCGCGATTATAGCAAAAATTTTAACGTCTAGGAAACAGCCAATAAATGAAGCGTTATGCTACTGCCGGTGCTTGCTGTGCAAGTGCCGTGTACTTTTCGCGAAGTTGGTTCATCTGTACGCTGCTTTTTTCTGTGCTGTAGGCCCTAAATAAAGCCAATACTTTTAAAATACCATAATAAATATCTTGCTCAGCAAGCGAACCACTAGGTCTTCGTGCTTTTATGTAAGGTGTCCAAAAGCTAACAGTGAGTTTAAGCGTGTGGGCTAATTCGGTCACGTCTTGTTCGTCAATGGCGATCATGCCTTTGTCACGCAATCCCAAAATAACGTTACGAACTTGCTCTAATAACTCAAGCTGAAAATCAATATACGCTTGTTTTAAGTCGGTATCTCTAGAGAGGATATCGCCAAGGTTGTCGTAAAAAAAGTGAAAACGCCACATAAGTTCAAATAGCGAGTCGAGATAAGCAGTTAAATGACTAAATGCATCGTCGTCTTTATCAATAGGCTTAAAATGTGTACTTAAGTGATCACGGTAAAGCGCAAAAATATGGCGAATAATATCTTCTTTATTTTTAAAGTGATAATAAAGATTACCCGGACTCATCCCTAAGCTCGATGCAATATGGTTCGTTGTGATTGCACGCTCACCATTTTCATTAAACAACGAAATACTGGTGTGTATTATTTTTTCCTTGGTATTCATATGCTAATACTCAAATAGTCTATTGGCTACATTACACTCAAATTTGGATAGGCAGTATAAACAAAATTAACAATTAAAACACGCCCTAAACAAGGCTTAAAATTACCGCTAATGGCTGCACTAGCAACTGGGCTGATTTGTTCTGTAAACACTGTTAAACTGCTACAAAATTATAATTTGTGAACCTTATGAACGTTACTGCAATTTACCCCGGCACTTTTGATCCACTTACTAATGGGCATACAGACCTAATACAGCGTGCTGCCAAAATGTTTGACACTGTTTTGGTTGCTGTTGCTAATAACCCAAGTAAGCAGCCATGTTTTAACCTTGAAGAACGTGTGGCGCTAGCAAACACAATATTAAGCCACTTAGATAACGTAAAAGTCATTGGTTTTTCTGGATTACTGGCCGATTTAGCACGCGATCACAATGCACACGTACTTATTCGCGGTATAAGAGCGGTGTCTGACTTTGATTATGAATTTCAATTAGCAAACATGAATCGCCGCCTAAACCCCGATATTGAAAGTGTATTTTTAACACCTGCTGAAAAAAATTCTTTCATTTCATCTACTTTAGTTAAAGAAGTGGCTCGTCATCATGGCGATGTAAGCGAATTTGTAGACCCTATTATTGTAAAAGCACTCAAAGAAAAAGTAGGCTGCAATACTAATTAAACCTAGTGAGTGCTTTACCAAAGCAAAAAATATAGAGGTATTAAGCCTCTAATAATACATTAAGCACGTGTGGTTAGTTTTTTAGTTAACCACACCAGTTTTAACAAATCTTTATTAGTAACAAGTACGACAGCCATTGTTATATCAACAAGCGGCATCACTAACCCGTAAACTCCCCATAACCACCAATAACCGCAATATGGGTTTACTATAAAATCAACATGCATTGCCAGAAAAAGCGTGGCGTTAATAGACAACCCCCCTACCAAGTAGTAAAAGCTGACAGGGATCACTTTTCCTAGGCTGTAACGCCAAATAATAATAGTCGCAATCGTAACCGCATCAAAAATAAATAACTGTAAATGCCTAAGTGGTGTATACATATCTATGTATAAACACAAAGTATACGAAACCATCATAATGAATGAGAGTTGAGTTCGGCTATTATCGGTTTTATTAATAGTCGCAGACAAGTTATATAAAAAGGAGAAAACAAATAGCCACGTTATAAAAATACCAAAAGGTTCAGCTATTGAAACCATCATCCAAAAGTAATCTTCCAAAAAACTACCCATTACCTAGCCACCAGTGGTTTACGATTCAGCACACTGTTTTTTAATTTAACCAAACCTAAAATATCTTTATTTGTAATAAGTACTACAGCCATCGTTAAATCAACAAGCGGCATCACTAACCCGTAAACTCCCCATAACCACCAATATCCATCATATAGCCTTACAATTGATTCAATATATACCGCCATAAAAAGTGTCGCATTTATAGTGAGCCCTACTATTAAGTAATAAAAACTAATTGGTATGATTTTACCAAAGCACAGTCGCCAAATAAAAATGACGATAATGGTGACGACATCAAAGACAAATAACTGTAAATGAACTGATGGCGTATATACATCTATGTACAAACTCAACGAATAAGAAATCATCATAATGAATGACAGTTGAGTGCGGCTATTATCAGGTTTATTAATGGCCGCAGACAAATTATATAAAAATGTGAAAACAAATAGCCATGTAATGAGTATGCCAAAGGGCTCAGCAATTTCAGCGAGGCTAAAAAAGTTGTTTTCCAAAAAACTCCCCATTACCTAGCCACCGGTGCTTTTCGATTCAACACAACATTTTTCAATTTAACCAAGCCTAAAATATCTTTATTGATAATGAGTACTAAAGCCATGATTAATTCGTCCAAAGGCATCAATAAACAGTATACCCCCCATAACCACCAAAATTTGTAATTCTGATTGATTCCATTATCGATATGCATGGCCAAAAAAAGCGATGCGTTAATGCATAGCCCTGCAATTAAATAGTAAAAAGCAATGGGAGGTACTTTGACAAAACAAAACCGCCAAATAAAAATAACGGCAATGGTAACTACATCAAAAGCTAACACCTGAAGGTGAGCAGAGTATTGGCTTATATCTATATATAAACTCAACGTATAAGAAACCATCATAATTAATGACAGTTGAGTGCGGCTATTATCAGGTTTATTAATAGCCGCAGACAAATTATATAAAAAAGTAAAAACAAATAGCCAAGCTATAAAAATACCATAAAGTTCACCGATAGAGACCATAAACCAGAAAAAGTCTTCCAATTTATTCCCCATTACATAACTGCCTGTGTTTTACGATTCAACATAACATTTTTTAATTTAACCAACCCTAAAATATCTTTATTGACAATAAGTACTAAAGCCATCGTTAAATCAACAAGTGGTACCACTAATCCGTATACCCCCCATAACCACCAATATCCATCATAAGGCTGTATTATTGTATCAATATGCATAGCCATAAAAAATATTGCATTAGTAGTGAGCCCTACGATTAAATAATAAAAGCCAATTGAAATTATTTTACCAAAGCACTTCCGCCAAATAAAAATAACGATAATGGTAGCGACATCAAAGGCAAATAGTTGCAAGTAAACTGATGGCGTATATGCATATATGTACAGTGTCAACGTATAGGAAATCATCATAATGAATGACAATTGAGTTCGGCTATTATCAGGTTTATTAATAGCCGCAGATAAATTATATAGAAAAGTAAAAACAAATAGCCACGTAATAAAAATACCGAGTAGATCACCAATTTCAGCTAGGCTTAAAAAAATACTTTCCAAATTACTATCCATTACCTAGCCATCGGTGTTTTACGATTCAAGACAACACTTTTCAATTTAACCAACCCTAAAATATCTTTATTGGCAATAAGTACTAAAGCCATTATGAAATCAACAATAGGTGCTGAAAAGCTATAAAGCATCCATAACCACCAAAATTCATGTGTTGGATTTACTATAGTATCGATATGCATGGCCATAAAAAGCGATGCGTTAATACAGAGCCCTACTATTAAATAATAAAAACCAATAGGGATCACTTTACCTAAGCACAGCCGCCAAATAAAAATAACGGCAATAGTGACCACATCAAAGGCAAATAATTTTAGGAACAGTAATAGAGTAGACATGTCAATGAACAAACTCAACTTATAAGAAACCATCATAATTAATGACAGTTGAGTACGGCTATTGTCTGATTTATTAATGGCCGTAGACAGATTATATAAAAATGCAAAAACAAATAAACATGTGATAGGTATACCTAAGAGATTGCTAATTGCAGCGAGACTCCAAAAGAAGTCCTCCAAAAAACTACCCATTACCTAGCCACCGGTGTTTTACGATTCAACACAGCATTTTTCAATTTAACCAAACCTAAAATATCTTTGTTAATAATGAGTACTAAAGCCATTATTATATCACTAGAAACCTGTCCAATAGCATACAATCCCCAACCCCACCAATAATCATAATTAGCCGAAACAGCATAATCGTAATGCATAACCAAAAACAGCATAGCGTTAAGACTCAAACCAAGAATAAGATAATAATATGCAATTGAGTAAGGCGCTTTGTAAAAGTGTGAAAAGGTCACGATTGCAAAAATAGCAACCACGTCAGATAGAGCAAAATCTAAATAAAACGAAGTCGTAATAATTAACTGCGCTTTTCCCATTATTAAGGTCAGCGTATACGACAACATCATTATTAAAGACAGAAACATAACGCTTCTGTTTTTAACATTTATGCTTATTGTTAAATTATAAAGAAATGCAACAGCAAAAAACCATGTGATAAAAATACTCAAATGGGCATTGATTGAACCAAGCATTAATGTGGCATGTTCAAGCATTTATAAACTTCGACTCAATTGTTTGTATATGTATGATTTTGCTTTAACCAAACCCAAGAAGTCTTTTTTAATGAAGAAAACAGCAACCATGGCAAAGTCGTTAAAGTTAACTAGCCAAGAGTAAAGTACTGTAAAAAGCCACGGTTCGTAGTTTTTATAAACCACGGTATCTAAATGCATTCCTAAAAATAGGATGGCATTCACTGAGAGCCCCGTTAATAAATAGGCGGATATAAGCCTCTCTTTAATAAATAAATTAAGCACCACTAGGGCAAAAATAGTGGCTATATCAAAATAAAAAAAATCGAGGTACCGTATTGTTTGAATATCTATAAAAAGGCTTGATAGATATGAAACAGTCATCACTAAAGATAACCAAACACGCTTTTTGTCAGCCTTATTAATGCTAGAAACGAATGAATACAAAAAGGCCATTAAAAAACCCCACTGTACCAATGCTCCAATATAAAAACTTACATCAGGACTTAACATCAGATCATCTAACATAATAATCGCTAATGTAATAAGAGCAGGTCATTCTGGTCGGTAAGTGCACGTTTAATTTGATAGGTTTGCATATGTTTGAAACCAATCTGAATAAAAAAGTCATTAAAAATACCCATTATAAAAATGCACTAATGTACATAGATAATTGGGGCTAGTTTTAAAGCGTTTCATGATTTAGTTGTTTACCACGTTTTAGGAGTATGCTTCTATTTTTCAGTCTAAAACTGAGTGACATGTGGCTTATACTTTATAAAGTATAGTTGTCAAAATACAGTTATTAGAAATAAAGTAACCGCCCTTAAATTTATGCTTTGACGTTTTTTCATCGTAAAAATAAAAATGAATTTTAAGCTAGGGCATTTTTGAATTAGCGCTTGGATTTAGTAAAGTGCGGATTGCATTTTTAAGTTTATGAAGCCCTAAAATATCTCTATCAACTATCAAAGCTACAATCATTGTAATATCAACTAGGTTTACAGTGTATAAGAATACCTCCCACAACCACCAATGTTGTTTGTTTTCATAAATGTATATATCGATATGCATTAACGCAAAGAAGACGGTATTGATACTGAGACCTATTATTAAATATAAAAATGATTGGGTAGTTTTTTTTACTATTTTATATAAGCACAGAAGAGCGGTAATTGTAGCTATATCATATAAGGCGAAATTTAAGTAGAGTGAGTTTTTTAGGGAAAGCCAAGTAAAAAAGTAATCTGATAAGGTGTATGAACACATCATAACAAAAGAACTTAGTAAGAGGGTTGTGCCTCTTTTCACACCCAGTGAATAAACAAATGCATTAAAAAAAAAAGCCATTAAAAATCCCCACATAAAAAAAGCAGAGAGTGAAAACAGCCCAAACAAATCTTGTAATAACATCTAACGCCTTAAATTATCACTTTGGTTTTTTAGGAACTAATTCTGGTAACAAAATGGCAGAACGGCTTAAATCAGCACTCGCTGCACTCAAACCTTCTTGCGAGAAACTCACTGTATCAGATTGTAGGGTTTTAGTGCTAGTAGTTTGTTGAGCCAAAGGCTGTAATTGTTGTGTTTTGTTGTATGCTTGCATTTGCACTTGGCTATTAGCTGAAATTTGCATGTAATTGATCCTTATAAAAGTTTAAATTTAATTGGCGTAAAACTAAATCACACCATTGTGTAGGTATATGCACTACTCATGGCGGTAGTTGCTATTTATAACTACATAGCTAATTGCAAGCTATGTACCAACTTTTATTTAAATTTTATTTTTAAGTAAATTACTAGGAATTGACACAATCAAAACACCTCCGACCAGATTAACTCTGGCATAAAAAAACGCACAGGGGTAACCGTACGTTTTTTGTATCCAGGGAGTTTAAGCCACGAATTTACACGGGATCGCCGCTTTATTACTTGGCTTTAAAATGTATTCCATTGCTACTTCGTCGCAGTTTTCTTTACGAAGGCACAATTCACAATCTTTCATTACTTTTTCTGGCAGGCTGTCTTTACTGCAAAAAGCAAAATCTTGTTTTTCAAAAAAGTCTGGCACGCGAGTAAGTACAATTACGCGATTAAGTGCCAATTTTTTGGCTTTTATTAGTAAATGGTCAACTAATTGCCGCCCTTGCCCAGTTACCGCACTTTGCGGATCAATACCCAAAGAGCGTATTTCTGCTAGGCCTGTATCGTATATATACAGCGATGCACAGCCCGACACCTTGCCGTCTATTTCGGTTACAGCAAATTCATTAATCGAATGCACCATGTCGCTTTTAGCACGCGGCAAGTTTTCGCCGACTGTTGCCCAGTGTTGAATAAGTTTTGCAATTGATTCAACGTCGTCTAGGTTAGCATCACGAACCGTTATCTGCTGTTTTTTTTTGGCTGCTTTAATTGCGCTAGTGACTTGCTCAATGGAGGTGCCGCCAACTGCTTGACGCGCTTTAATACAGGCGTCTATTTCAAGTACCGGATAAACATCGTCTTCAAACACATCATTTACTGATTTATATTGTTCAAGTGAGAGCTCCTCAAGGGTTTTATCTTCACTTATTGCAAGCTGTACCAACACACCTACAATATGATGCCCCTCTCTGAAAGGTACCCCCTTAGCAACTAAGTAATCAGCCAGCTCGGTTGCATTTGCATGGCCGCCTTTTGCCGCAGCCAATGTACGCTCACCTTTTACTTTTACGCCTTTAATACACGCTTGTGCCATATGAATACACGCAAGCCATGTTGGCATCGCATCAAAAATGCCTTCTTTGTCTTCTTGCATATCTTTATTGTAAGCAAGAGGGAGTGCTTTAAGGGTCATCATCATGGCGCTAAAGGCACCAAATACACGACCTGTTTTACCACGGATAAGCTCAAGTGCATCTGGGTTCTTTTTTTGCGGCATTAAGGACGAGCCAGACGTAACATTGTCGGCAAGTTCAATAAAGCCCGCTTCACCTGAGTTATAAAAAATTAAATCTTCAGACATACGCGATAAGTGAATCATTGAAATAGACGCACAACTTAATAGCTCAACAACAAAGTCACGGTCTGAAACGCCATCAAGGCTATTTTTTGTCGCCCCTGTAAAGCCTAAGCCTTGTGCAAGTGTTTGGCGGTCAATTGGGTAAGCAGTGCCAGCCAATGCGCCACTGCCTAGCGGGCAATAGTTCATACGGGCTTTAGCGTCCTGCAAACGGCTTTCGTCGCGTTCTAGCATTTCAACATACGCCATACACCAGTGGCTAAATAGTACGGGTTGTGCACGTTGCAAATGGGTATAACCAGGTAAAATAGTACCTAGTTCGCGTTCAGCCAACGCAACAAATTCAGCTTTTAATTGCGCAATGGCTTTTAAAATATGATCGGCAGTATCACGGCACCATAATCTGAAATCGGTGGCTACTTGGTCATTTCGACTGCGACCTGTGTGTAACTTTTTAGCTAGGTCACCCACTTTCTCAATTAGAGCCGCTTCAACATGCGAATGAATATCTTCAGCACCTGAGGTAGCTACAGCGGTTGGGTCTGCTTTTACCTCTTCGAGTAACTCGTATAATGCCGATACTAATTCTTTGTGCTCATCGTTTGATAGCACGTTAACTTGTTCAAGTGCGCCAGCCCATGCAACAGAGCCAATAATATCTTGCTCTGCTAGTTGGTAGTCAAATGGAAGAGAGTCGTTAAATTGTTTAAACGCCTCGTCTGGACCCGTAGAAAAACGTCCGCCCCATAATGCCATGAAATATCTCCAAACCCTGAAATGCCCCTTTTACAAGGGGCGTAAAATTTACTTTTTAGACAACGCCGAAATTCTGCTTGAAAGCGAGAATAAACGAATAAAACCTTCAGCATGTGATTGGTCATACACATCATCTTCGCCAAAGGTCGCAAAGTCTTCGCTGTATAGGCTGTTAGGTGATTTTTTCTGAACCGCAGTCACTTGGCCTTTATAAAGCTTAAGTACCACTTCACCCGTTGCTAATGTAGATAACGCCTCAGCGCCCGCTAAAATAGAGTCTTTTAGTGGTGTGAACCAACGACCGTCGTACACTAGGTGCGAAAATTCGCCGCCTAATACTTCTTTCCACTTACGGCTTGATTTATCAAGTACTAGCTCGTCTATTGCTTGAAGCGCAGCCATGATCACCGTACCACCTGGGGTTTCGTAACAGCCGCGCGATTTCATGCCTACTAAACGGTTTTCCACTATATCAACACGGCCAACACCATGCGGTGACGCAATGTCGTTTAATTTAACTAAACAATCATAAGGTTTAAGCTCTTCGCCATTGACGGCAACCACTTCACCTTCAACTACTTTTAATGTTACTAGCTCGGCTTTATCGGGTGCTTGCTCTGGAGAGTTAGTCCAAGTCCAAACTTGATCGCTAGGCTCACACCATGGATCTTCAAGCTCGCCGCCTTCGTGCGAAATATGCCATGCGTTTGCATCACGGCTGTAAATTTTTGTTGCAGAGGCAGAGCACGGAATATCACGCTCGGCTAAGTAATCTAATAGTGATTCACGGCTTGATAAGTCCCACTCTCGCCATGGTGCAATGACTTTTAAATCAGGTGCAAGCGCTGCAAAACACGATTCAAAACGTACTTGGTCGTTACCTTTACCCGTACAACCATGCGACAGCGCATCGGCACCTACTTTGCGTGCAATTTCAACTTGCGCTTTAGCAATGATTGGACGCGCCATTGAGGTACCTAGTAAGTAAGTACCTTCATAAATAGAACCTGTTTTAAGCGTTGGGTAAATGTATTCACTTACCATTTCATCTTTTAAGTCAACCACGTAACACTCTGATGCGCCTGATGCGATGGCTTTTTCTTCAACGCCTTCAAGCTCTTCTGCGCCTTGACCTACATCGGCAACAAACGCGATTACTTCACAGCCGTAATTTTCTTTTAACCATGGCACGATAGCCGATGTATCTAGACCACCTGAATAGGCTAAAACGACTTTTTTAATTGAACTCATAGGTGTTCCTTAACAAAATTTGGATTTAGTAATGTAACTAGCAGAGCATTTTGCGCATGCATGCGATTTTCTGCTTGTTGAATAATTTTTGATGCTGGGCCATCCATTACCTCAGAGGTAATTTCAAACTCACGGTGTGCCGGTTGGCAATGTAATACCGTAGTCGCCCCTGTTTGATCTAGCAATGCTTGGTTTAACTGATAAGGCATATATTTTTCTTTAACTTGCTCAAGAGGCGTATCATCGCCCATAGACACCCATGTATCGGCGTAAACAACGTTTGCGCCAACCGCCGCTTCTACACGGTCGCTCACCATTACTGATGCGCCATTCATAGCTGCTATTTGCTCTGCTTTTTTAAGAATTTGCGAATCAGGCGAACTGCCTTTAGGCGTTACTGCTACAAAATCAGTACCAAGCGTTGCCGCTAATAGCATAAGTGAATGAGTTACATTATTGCCCTCGCCTAGGTAAGCTACTTTAAGCTCACTCACATCGCCATGTACTTCTTGAAGCGTTAAAAAGTCTGCCAATGCTTGGCACGGATGATACAAGTCACACAAGCTATTAATCACAGGAACAGAAGAGTACTCACCTAATGTGGTTAACGTGCTGTGCTGGTTTACACGCGCTACAATACCGTCAGCCCACGTTGAAATATTTAGTGCAAAATCTTTTACAGATTCACGTGCGCCCATTGCGCCATTTTGCTGATCTAAATAAACCGCATGACCACCTAAACGATTAATGCCAATATCAAACGATAAACGTGTGCGTAAGCTCTGTTTTTCAAATAGCGTAACAACTGACTTGCCCGCAAGTACTTGGCTGTATTTTTCTGGCTTTGCCTTTAAATCACGCGCGAGGTTTAATAAATTAAGTGCGCCTTGTTGGTCTAATTCTAGACCCGTTAAAAAATTCTCTAACATGGTAACCCTATGGTGTAATCTTTGTTCCGACATGCTCGCCTTGCAGCAAAGCAGTTAAATTTTCTGGCTTTTGCCAGCTGGAAATATACACACCGCGTCGTAAGTGTAGGGCAGCGTGAAGACTGGTCTTAACTTTGACCTCCATCCCGCCCACAATTACTCCCTCTGCAATTAAAGTCTCAATGTGTTTTGTATCTAATTGATGTAATGGCTGCTTATTAGCGTCAAGTACGGCCTCTACATCAGTCATAAAAATAAGTTCTGCATTTAAATTATTGGCGATAGCTGCCGCTGCCTCGTCTGCATTAACGTTGTACCAAAGCCCTTGCTCGTCAAAACCTATAGAGCTAACAATTGGTAAGCGCCCGACGTTTAGTAAATCGTTAATAATAGAGTCATTGTTACTTTCGCATTTTCCTACTAGGCACAATGCTTTGAGCTTTTGCGATGCGGTTACGCCTGCTTCGTAAAGGCTTAAACCCACAGGTTTGTGGCCAGCAGCAATAGCTTGAGCCATTAGCTGCTTGTTTGCACAGCCTGCAAGTGCACCAACTATATGGGGCATTTGTTCTGCCGGGCTAATACGTAGACCTTGATGCTTAGCGCTAACAAAACCGGCTTCTTTTAACCATGTATCGACTAATGCCCCGCCACCATGCACAATTACAAAGTTATGACTTGGCTGATTAGACAACACATCAAATAACGCACGAGCAGCATTTTCAGTATTAAGTACAGCGCCGCCAAGCTTAATAACCCACGTTTTTTTAGCCATTAAAACGCTCCTTTTAAGCCTGTGGTGTGGTCTAAATTCATTGATAAATTAATACACTGCAGAGCTTGCCCTGCAGCACCTTTTAGTAAATTATCGATGGCTGCCATAACAATGAGCTGAGAGCCTTGCTGCTGCCAACCAATATCAACATAAGGCTGCTTTGCAACTCCCTTAATTGACGGGATCTTACTACCTAACAAGCGGATTAAAGGCTCGTTTTCAAGCACGCTGTAGGCCTTAGCCACTTGCTCACTTGTAACATTAGGTTTTAGTTGCACGTAAATGGTTTCTAAAATACCGCGAGCAAAGTTACCTAAATGAGGTGTAAATAAAACCTGGTGACCAAGGTGTTGCTCTATTTCTGGTCCGTGGCGATGATTAAATAAACCATATGGCGCTAGCGACACTTCACAAAAGTGAGTACCTACACTGGCTTTACGCCCTGCACCAGTTACACCCGACACTGCATTAATAATAATTTTGTCGTCGCTTAACAAACCTGCTTGCTGTAGTGGCTTTAACGCATTCAGCGCCGCAGTAGGATAACAGCCAGCAACAGCCACTAAATTTGCATTTGCAATGTCGTTGCTATTCCATTCAGCTAAACCATAGGCCGATTCATTTAATAACTCAGGGTGCTTATGTTCAAAGCCGTAATAAGTAACGTAATCATCATTGCTTGCAAGGCGATAACCACCCGATAGGTCAAACACCTTTTTGCCCATCGCTAAAAATTGCGGGGCTAAATCTACACTTACTTTATGGTCGGTACACAGGCATACGTAATCTGCATTCGCATTAATGTCGTCGAACGCTGACTTTGTAAGAGGAAGTAAAGGAGTATCAAGTAAACCTAAGTGCTCTGGATATAAATCACTCAGTAATTTGTGTTTATCTAAGCTTCCTTCAGATACATAGCTACCTGACAGTTTTAAATTTGGGTGTTTAGCCACAAGGCTTGCTAGTTCTGCGCCGCTGTATCCACTTGCGCCAATAATCGCTACATTCATTATTTACTCATTATCTTAAAATCTATTACTACTTATTTGTGTGTTCGCTTACACTAGCTTAGGTGCTAAGTAAGTCTTTTTTGTTAATGAATTTTGATTATCGTCGCATTATCTTCATTGTGTTACTTAATATATTTATGCTTAAAAAGTGAATTGATATTCATCATAAATACTTTTATATTGTTATGCAATTAAATTGAATAGTTATTTTGGAATTTTTTATGTCTTTGCCTTCGTTTATTTCTATGTACCAGCAATTAATTGCAGCCCCGTCTATCAGTGCAATTGAAGACAGCGAATGCATGAGTAATAAAAGCGTTATCGAGTTACTTGCCCACTGGTGTGAAACGCTCGGTTTTACTTGTGAAATAATAGAACTGGAAGGCAAAAAAGGGCGTTATAACTTATTAGCAAAACGAGGCACCGGGGATGGTGGTTTAATGCTTGCTGGGCATACCGACACAGTGCCGTTTGATGACAGCCGCTGGAATCATGATCCGTTTAAATTAACAGAACTCGACAACAAACTGTATGGGCTAGGTAGTATTGATATGAAAGGATTTTTTGCTTTCGTATTACAAGCTATAAGCGAAATAGATGAAAAACAACAAACACAGCCAATTTTAATACTTGCCACTGCAGATGAAGAAACCACCATGGCAGGCGCACAGCAAATTTGCAAACATCCTAACTTAAAGCCGGCACGCTGTATTATTGGCGAACCCACTGATATGACTCCGGTATTTACACATAAAGGCCATATGAGTACAGCTATAAGGGTCGTAGGACGCTCAGGGCACAGCTCAGATCCCGAACGTGGTCTAAACGCCATTGAAGTTATGCATAAAGTGATTTCAAAATTACTGATCTTAAAAGAGCAATTAAAGAATAAGTATTCACTAAATCACTTTGAAATACCTTATCCTACTTTAAATTTGGGTAATATTCATGGTGGTGACAACGCAAATAGAATATGTGGGTGTTGTGAAATGCATATTGATATGCGCCCATTGCCAGGGTTGAGCGTACAAGAGCTACAAGCTCTGCTGCTAGATGCAACAAAAGACATAAACGAGCAATACCCAAACTCAGTAAGTGTTATTGACCTACATGACCCAATACCAGCATTTACTGGCAGAACCGACAGCGCGCTAGTTCAACTAGCTGAAAAGGTAGCGGGCCAAAAAGCCATTGCAGTTAATTACTGCACAGAAGCACCTTTTATTCAGCAACTGGGTTGTGAAACCATAGTTATGGGACCAGGTTCTATTAATCAGGCGCATCAGCCTGACGAATTTTTAGCAATGGAAAAAATAAAGCCTTCACAGCACATCATTAGCAATATTATAAAAACCTGTTGCTTTTAGCTAAGCAATAAAAAAAGACGCTTAACAGCGTCTTTTTTATAAATGCTAAATTTACTATTTCATGTATTTGCTTAAATACTTTTTAAATACAGGGTCTGTTTTAGCAAGCTCTTTTTGCTCAGCTAATATCTCTTTTAAAATCACACCCGAGGTAAGCGGATTTGCCAGTACAACCCTAAACACAACCGTAGGTTGATTATCGTATTGAACTGGAGTCAAACGAGTACGCGATACAAACGAGCGTCCAGATTCACGCTGGCGTTTTTGCATACTGGCTGTAAAACGATTTAGTGAAGCAAAAATATCAATCCGTGTTTTTTCATCAGCCTCAGCAATCGCTTGTTTTATTTGCTTAGGCACATAGCGATAAGTAAGCAAACATAGCTCAGGCTCTGAAATAAGTTCAAAATCTTCGTCTGCCTTGATTAAATCAGCAAAATACTTTGCCTTTTTTATACTTCGATCGATTAGCATTTCATAGCCTTTACGGCCTATAACACGTAAGCAAGCATGCACTAACATAGCCATACCAGGGCGGCTACCCTCTAGTGTGTGGCTACCTAAATCTTTAGAGCCCTTACGCAATATATACTCAGCATGATGCTCTATTGCATCGGTTGCAGCGGGATCTTTAAACAGCACTAAACCTGCGCCCATCGGGACATACATTTGTTTGTGGGCATCAATTGTTATTGAGTCTGCTCGCTCAATACCATTGAGCAGAGGACGATAAGTATTAGATAATAACGTTGCCCCACCCCAAGCCGCATCAACATGAAAATGACAGTTAATCTCTTGCGCTAAATCAGCCATTTCGTTGAGGGGATCAATATTGCCGGTTTCGGTTGTGCCTGCAACACCAATAATTGCCATTACTTTAATGCCTTTAGACTCAAGCTCGCGGGCTTTGTCTCGCATAGCATTTACATCGACCTTGTTGTCATCAGTTGTTTTAATACCAACCAAGTTGTCGCGCCCTATCCCTAATAAATCAACTGATTTACCTAATGAATAATGACCACGTTCTGAAATTAATACCGCTAAACCTCTGTATCCATAATGCAGCATACCTGCCACAATTCCTTGAGATGCAATACCGGTAAATTCACCATCGGCTTTTAACAAACGATTTCGAGCAATCCAAAGCGCAGTAATGTTTGCAACCGTACCACCAGAGCAAAATGCACCTAATGACGTTTTAGCGCTGTGCATCCATTTAGAGTAAAACGCATCATTTTGGCCATAGGCTAAATGATGCATCATACCTAACACCTGACGCTCAAGGGGGGTAAATGCCTTAGATGTCTCAATTTTTACTAGATTTTGATTTAGTCCCACCATCAACTTTGAAAGTGGCAGTAAAAAATGCGGTAAAGCGGATGTCATATGGCCAATAAAACTTGGTGCAGCCGTATGCACAGAATGAGCAACAAGTTGCTCCATTATGTCTTGAGCATAAGCAGATACAAACGTTGGGTTTTCTGGGATCACCGCAGCTTGAAAGTCTTTTTCAATTTCATGTAATGGTTTTTCGATTGCCGCTATATTTTCGTTTAAAAAACCTGCTAAATTACTCGATATTTCAAGCTCAATTTTGCTTAAAGTTGAGTCAGGCGCTTCAGGTACAGTAAATATACGCTTGAGGCTTTCTTTAGAGGCGACGGCACAACGCTTTTGATCCATCTTAATACCTAGTGTGTGTGTTGCTAAAACACCTGTTTAACTAGTAAAAACGCCCAAATATGGCGGTAAGTTAAGCAATAGTGTTTCTAAATAATTGCGCTAACTGTACTGCAATATAAGTAAAATGTCTCGTTAAAAGCCTTAAAAGCAACACCACGCATGACAAAAAAGTGTTAATTTAATTAAAATTTTATTTAATCTAATAAATACTAATTATTTATTGGGCAATTTTGTATTTTAAGTATAATCATTAAAACAACAAAAAAGGGACAGGCAATGCTTAAGGGAAGAGTGAAAGTGAGCTGGTTAGTGGCTGGTTTTGCTTTATTTTTAGTCAGTTTAGTGGTCTATATTTACTACACCTACCACACAACCCGCGCTGAAATTATGGAATCTGTTGATGCGCGCCTTCTTAATGCCGCAGCCAGTGTTAAGCATATACTCGGTGATGACTACCTAAATACCATGAACCAAAACGGTCAAATTAATTTTTTTGACTATGAAGTCAAAAGCAGGCAACTTTCTGAGTTTGCACAAGCGCTAGATGTGGCATATGTATATGCAATGATATTAAAAAACAACCGCGTATACTTTACTGCATCAAGCTATACGCAAGACGATATGAACAATGGCAAAATAACGCAATATTTAGATATATACCCAGAAGCAACCGATCTCAACATAAGCGCTTTTTACTCCACTGAGCCGGTATTTGAAGTGTCGGCCGATCAATGGGGGCACTTTAAAACTATATTTATCCCTTTTGTTGACGATAAAACAGGTAAAACTTACCTTACTGGCGCTGATATTACGATTCTTGATCTTAACCAAAAGCTAAGCGAAAGCGTCTCTAAAGCAGCAGCTATGGCAAGCTTCTTCTTTTTTATAGCTATCCTTGTTGCCGCTATTTATGTTTACTTACTTAAGCGCTCATTAGCAACTGACTCCAGTACAGGATTTGAAAACCACATTGCGTTGGAATACTTACTTAAAAAAAGTAACAGTCATCATATGCAGTTAGCCGTTGTCTGGGTTAATGAAATTGAAGATATAAATAGCTTTTACGGCACCGAAATCGGCGATAAAGTAATGAAAAACTTGCTTACGCATTTTAAGAGCCGCTGTTCTGCCAACTGTCATTTATACCGCTTAGCCACCAATAAATTGGTGCTGCTATCACCTAAAGAAACACCTTATGAAGAGCTGAACGATTTAATCGAAACCTATAATGCCAATACGCCTTTATTAACTGATCCATTTATATACATTACATTGTGTGCTGGTATTGCGACGGGTAATAAATCGCTATTACTTGAAAATGCTCATATTGCTGCACTACAAGCAAAGCAAGGTAGACACACAGTTATTAATTATTCTAAAGCACTTCACGATGTTAAAACTCAATATCAATATAATGTAGAAATGGCCAAAGAAGTGCATGATGCATTTGATAACAACCGTATTGTGCCTTACTTTCAGCCAATAATAGATACCAAAACAAATCAGATAGTTCAGTACGAATGTTTGGCGCGAATGGTTACCGCAAGCGGAGAAATTTTAAAACCCGATGCGTTTTTAAATGTAGTTACACGCTCCAGAATGGACGGGTTATTAACCCGCACTATATTTTCACAGTGTATTAGCCGCTTTAGAAAAACAAACATTTGTTGGAGCTTAAATATAACAGCGCAAGACATGTTAGACCCAAGCTTGAATGAATTCATCACAAACGAGCTTAAGCGCTATCCGCACCCAAGCAATATCACTTTAGAGTTAATAGAAACCCAAGCGATTGCAAATTATTCTGAAGTTAAAGCATTTATTTCTATGGTTAAAAGTAAAGGCGTTAAGGTAATAATTGATGACTTTGGTAGCGGTTATTCAAATATTTCAAATGTTCTAAAACTTGAAGTTGACGGTATTAAGTTAGATGGCGGATTGATAAAACAGATAATACACGATAACGACATTTACTTATTTATTGAGCATATAGCGGCATTTGCTAACCAATTAGATTTACTGCTTATAGCTGAATCTGTCGAAAATGCAGCCATTGTAAATGCGTTAGAAAAAGCAAATGTGACGCTCATGCAGGGTAACCATTTTGCCCAACCTGCGCCACAATTTGCTACACCAGAAAATGCTGACTTAGTCTGTTAATTAACCAAACATTAGTGATAAAGCTATTTTTAGCCGATAGAAAAACGCTTAAAAATAACTTAGGTTAAATCAATAATAAGCCGGTGACTTTGCTGACCACTGGCCCAATACTTTCGCTCAAACGGGGTAATTGCATCGTCGCTGTGATAAGGCTGCACTTCGCAAATATGGCTGGTTAGTTCAAGCGCCCTTGCAAATTCTTTAACATATATATCCCAGTTACTGCGTACTTCTAATAAGCCACCTAACTTAACAATATAAGGAAATATAGCTGCACCGTGCCATCTGCGTTGAATATGTTTAGATTTAGGCCATGGGTTTGGATACAACAAATAATGGTGGCTAGGCTGCCAATTTGCCGCAACTGCTAAGCGCCAAAAATCATTTAAATCAGCCTGTACCAAAATATACTGACCACTGTCGCTTTGCTTATATTGAACGTCGTGTTTATCAAGCCTATGCGACGACTTATCAATCCCGACCACAAGAGCATCAGGATGAAGCTTAGCTAAGTTAGCTGTACTTTCACCTACACCACAGCAAGAGTCTAAAATAAGAGGGCCATTGAATGCCTTAACTTTTTCATTAACCTCATCAAATGCCGCTTGCGTGTGCGCTGCAATGGGCTTTTTAAACTCGGCGCTTAAATGCTTATTTACTATTTCATCAAGCTTTTCGTGAATACCGGCCTGATTAGATACAATACTTCGAGAATTTGCATCACTCATTAGTGTCTTAGCCCCACACCTTTTTTGATTAATGTAAGCGCAACAGTAAATAGCACGGTAATAAACACTAAAATCACACCTAATGCGACGGTTAAATCAACATCCGATACACCTAAAAACCCGTACCTAAATGCGTTAACCATATAGATGATGGGGTTTATTTGCGATACATTTTGCCAAAACTCAGGTAGCAAAGTAATTGAATAAAATACGCCCCCCAAGTACGTTAGCGGAGTAAGTATAAATGTAGGAATAATACTAATGTCATCAAAGCTATTAGCATAAATAGCGTTAATTAAACCACCTAGCGCAAACACCGCCGAGGTTAAAATTACCGTTGCCATAATTACAAATATATTGTGTATTTGAATATCAACAAACAACAGCGATACACAGGTAACAATAAAGCCCACCATCATGCCACGCGTCATACCACCGCCCATATAGCCTAGTACTATTATGTAATTAGGCACTGGCGCAACAAGCAGCTCCTCTATACTTTTTTGAAATTTAGTTGAGTAAAAACTAGAAGCTACATTAGAATATGAGTTTGTAATAACCGACATCATTATTAAGCCCGGTACAATAAACTCCATATAACTAAACCCACCCATTTCACCAATGCGCGAACCTATAAGGTTACCAAAAATAACAAAATACAAACTCATTGTTATGGCAGGTGGTACTAGAGTTTGCACCCAAATACGTAGAAAACGAATACACTCTTTAATCCATATACTTTTTAGCGCTACGCCATATTTAAACATTTATTCGCCCCGCCCTTGCTCTAGTAATCCTACAAATAGCTCTTCTAATCGATTGGCCTTGTTACGCATACTTAATACAGTATTGCCTTGCTCTGTAAGCGCACTAAACACTGCATTTAAGCCCTGTGATTTAGCCACTTCAACCTCAATAGTGTGATCGTCCGTCATGGTAAATTTATAACCTTGCAACGTGACTGGCTTAGCTGGCATTTTTAAATCAAGTACAAACGTTTCTTTATCAAGCTTTGCAAGCAGTGCTTTTATCGTCGTGTTTTCAACAATGCGACCGGTATCGATAATGGCAATGTTTTTACACAACAGTTCTGCTTCTTCTAAGTAATGGGTAGTTAAAATAATCGTTACGCCTTGTTCATTAATTTTGCGTAAAAACTCCCACATAGAGCGTCGTAACTCTATGTCTACACCCGCTGTTGGTTCATCAAGTATAAGTAGCTTTGGCTCGTGCATCAGTGCGCGTGCAATCATTAAACGACGCTTCATACCGCCTGATAAAGTACGCGCTTGTTTATCTTTTTTCTCGAGCAAACCAAGCTGGGCTAAATATTTATCAGCACGCTTATGTGCTTCGCTACGCGGTACACCGTAATAACCGGCTTGGTTTACTAATATTTGGGTCAACGTTTCAAATTGGCTGAAGTTGAATTCTTGTGGTACTAAGCCTAAATGCGCCTTGGCAGCTTCAAGATGGGTATCTATATCGTAACCAAATACCTCTACTTTACCTTCAGTTTTATTGACCAAAGACGAAATAACACCAATCGTTGTTGATTTACCTGCGCCATTTGGTCCAAGTAATGCAAAAAAATCGCCCTCGTCTACTTGTAAATCAACACCTTTAACAGCCTCTACGCCGTTTTTGTATACCTTGGTAAGGCCTTCAATATTTAATGCAATACTTTGCTTACTCATTACTTACCCTCACCATAACCCCAACGTTTTGTTAGTGTATGCTCAATGTTTAAATGATCTAAAATGCGAGCCACCATAAAATCGACTAAATCTTCTATGCTTTGCGGCTTATGATAAAAGCCCGGCGCTGCAGGCATAATGGTAACGCCCAAACGCGATAGCTTTAACATGTTCTCTAGATGAATCTCGCTAAAAGGCGTTTCACGCGGTACTAAAATAAGCTGGCCACGTTCTTTAATCACTACATCGGCCGCACGCTCTAGTAAATTATCAGATGCGCCTACAGCAATCGCCGATACTGACCCCGCACTGCATGGGCACACAACCATTTTTTTGGGCGCTGCAGAACCAGAGGCTACAGGACTAAACCAGTTATCTTTACCAAATACTTGTAATTGTTGTGGCTGTGCATCAAATAGCGCATTTAACTGCTCAGTGGCTTTATCTTCATTTGCCGAGAGCTTTATGTTTGACTCAGTATCAAGCACAACGCGGGCTGCGCTCGAAATAAGTACATACACTTGGTATTGCTGCTCGAGTAACACTTCAAGCAGCTTTAAACCATATGGTGCGCCAGAGGCACCACTGAACGCTAAGGTGATTTTATCTTTAAATTGCAAATTATTCTCCGCTGAATTTATCAGCCAAACCATCTACTAGTTGCTGATGAAGGGCGTTAAAACCGCCATTACTCATAATTAAAATATGTTGATCAGGCTGCACATTTTCAAGCACCGTATTTATAATAGCTTGCGTACTATTAAAGCACTGCATGCCCGCTTTTTGAGCTTGCTCGTTAAGCGACCAGCCTAAGTTATCTGGTTCAAACAAAAGTACGTCATCAGCATCAGCTAATGAAGCGAGTAGCGTATGCTGATGTACACCCATTTTCATGGTGTTTGAGCGAGGCTCTAAAATAGCAATAATTTTTTCATCGCCAACTTTAGCGCGTAAACCCGCTAAGGTTGTTTTAATCGCTGTTGGGTGATGAGCAAAATCGTCATAAACCTTAATACTGTTTATGTCGGCCTTGAGTTCCATTCGCCTCTTCGGACTTATAAACTCGGCAAGTGCCTCAATACTGTGGCTAACAGCAATCCCTACATGGCGCGCTGCAGCAATTGCCATAATCGCATTTTTAACATTATGTTCGCCAATTGCGCCCCAATTAACCGTACCTTGGCGTTCATTATTCAAAAGTACATTAAACTCGCTGCCATCGGGTTTAATTAGTTCGTAACCCCAATCAATGCCTAGCGTTTCGCTTTCACTCCATAACCCTTGCGATATAACGTCTTCAAGTGCTTTGTCTTGTTTTGGCCAAATTACTTTACCGCTGTGAGGTAGTGTACGCATTAAGTGGTGAAATTGTTTTTTAATTGCGTTTAAATCATCAAAAATATCGGCGTGATCAAACTCTAAATTATTCAAAATTAATGTACGCGGTAAGTAATGGACAAACTTGCTGCGCTTATCAAAAAAAGCGGTATCGTATTCATCTGCCTCAATAACAAAAAAAGGGGTTTCACCTACCTTTGCCGACACACCAAAATTTTGCACTATGCCGCCAATTAAAAACCCCGGTTTTAAACCAGCATATTCTAATATCCAGGCAAGCATACTCGCTGTGGTTGTTTTACCATGCGTACCAGCTACCGCAAGCACCCACGAGTTTTGCAATAAGTTATGCTTTAACCACTCTGGACCGGAGGTATAAGGTAAGCGGTTGTCTAATACATATTCAACACACGGATTACCTCGGCTCATCGCATTACCAATCACTACCATATCGGGTTTTGGCTCTAATTGAGATACGTCGTAACCTTGAGTGAGCTCAATACCAAGATCTTCAAGCTGGGTGCTCATAGGTGGGTAAACGTTTTGGTCTGAACCTGTTACTTTATGGCCAAGCGACTTAGCAATGGCTGCAATACCACCCATAAACGTACCGCAAATGCCCAAAATATGAATATGCATATACTTTCCTTAAACCGTATGCTCACTTTGCAGCTGTGCAAAGTTTAATGGCGCTATAATGCCAAATTTCGTGCTTACTTACCATTATATGTAGGCATTTTACTAATGCTTAAAGTCATTATCACAAACAAAAAAGCCTTCTAAATTAGAAGGCTTTTTGCAAAGTAAATTAAATTACATACTTAAAAAAACAATTAAACCTAGGCCTAAAACTAACCGGTAAATTACAAAAGGTAACATTCCCATTCGTTCAATCACTTTTAAAAATAAATAAATACACGCATAAGCAGATAGAAAAGACAGTACCACACCTAGTAGTAATGTACCCCACTCAACAACATGGTCACCCAATGCAAGTTCTATTGTGTAATAAAGCCCCATCATTGAAATTACAGGAATAGCGAGTAAAAACGAAAAGCGCGCTGCACTTTGCTTATTCATGCCTAGCATTAAACCCGCTGTCATTGTAATACCTGAACGAGAGGTACCCGGGATCATAGCAACGGCTTGCGCTAAGCCAATCATTAAAGCCGACTTCCAATTAAGTTGATAAATTGTTTTAACTTGTTTCCCTTTAGCATCGGCGTACCAAAGCAAAAGGCCAAAAATAATCGTCGTGGCTGCAATGACCCATGCACTTCGTAGGTATAACTCAACAAAATCCTTAAGTAACAAACCAAATACAGCAGCAGGTATTGTCCCTAAAATAATCCACCAGCCGAGTTTACTGTCGTCTGTTTTACCTTGTGTGCCAAACGATTTAAACCACGCACTAAGAATATCAGCCACCTCTTTACGAAAATAAATAACAACCGCTATTAATGTCCCTACATGCACTGCAACATCAAAAGCAAGTCCTTGGTCTTCCCACCCTAATATTTGTGAGGGTAAAATTAAATGTGCCGAGCTAGATATGGGTAAAAACTCAGTAAAACCTTGAATTAGCGCTAAAATTATTATTTCTAAAATACTCATGGGTTAGAAAACTCCACCTTCCATAGTTTTTGTTGAGGGTTATTATATGCATTCCATAATTGAGCAATTGTTTGCTTAGCTACAGGGTGATAAAAACCGGGGGCAACCTCACTGAGAGGTTGTAATACAAATGCATTCTTAGTTATTTCGTCACGTGGTAATTGCGCGGGGCTATCGCAGATAACATCATCGTAAAACAATAAATCTAAATCAAGGGTTCTTGGGCTGAACTTTTTATCGTTTGGTGTGCGACCATTATCACGCTCTATTTTTTTTAGTAATGCACACACTTCAGCTAACGGCTTGTCTGTTTTTGCCCCAACGACCGAATTATAAAAGTTATTACCTACGAAACCGACAGCTTCGCTTTCAAAAACAGACGAGTGCTCTATATTCGTAAAATGCGTTTTAAGTGCTTTTAAGGCACTTTGCATATAGTGCTCTTTGTTAATATTTGACCCAAGGCTAATAAATATTTGCGCCATTTAAACGCTTGCCTTATTACGTGTTATTTCTACTCCAACAGTTTGCGCTTGCGCAACTGCAGCAGGTTTACTCACTCTTATTTTAACCTGAGTTGTATTAAACTCAGTTAAAATAATGTCTGCCAATTGTTCAACAAGTGTTTCAAGTAACTCAACAGGTTTAGCTGTGCTATGCGCAATGACACGCTCGCTTACTTTTGCGTAATCAAGTGCTAGATTAATGTCATCATTTGCGGCGGCTGGTTTAATATCACTTAGCATTTCAATATCAAAATAAAGGCTCTGTTTACTTTCTTTTTCAAAGTCGTACACTCCAATAATAGTGTCGACGTGCAATTGAGATATAAATACCTTATCCATTGATACTCCAAAAGACCAACAACTGTTCTAACCACATAAACTAATTATAAATTAATATTGTATATGCTTTAATCAGTGTTTAAATATGTAAAAATTCCTTCTACAATAGCAAAATAACGCGTTTAGCTAAATTTGGTAGAAGTATATTAATTTTCACGATAAATTTTGCCGCCAATAATAGCCCAAAAACGATGTTAATTGCATTAAATGTAATGGGTATAACGATAAAAATATAAGGAACTATGTGTTAGCTATTTTGATGTTTGTTTTAGCGTACCTACTTGGGTCGATTTCATCGGCTATCTTAGTGTCGCGTCTATTTAAACTTCAAGATCCCCGTACACATGGCTCAAATAATCCAGGCGCAACTAATGTTTACCGCTTAGGTGGCGCTTTTCCTGCTGTTTTAGTTCTTGTTTTTGATATTTTAAAAGGCACGATACCCGTGTGGGGGGCTTATTTTTTACAACTTGAGCCTTTGGTACTTGGCTTAGTTGCCGTTGGCGCCTGTTTAGGCCACATGTACCCTGTATTTTTTAATTTTAAAGGAGGTAAAGCCGTTGCAACAGCATTTGGGGCTTTACTCCCAATAGGTTTATCCCTAGCTGGGTTATTAATTACTACTTGGCTAATTATAGTCGCAGTGAGTCGCTATTCTTCTCTTGCCGCCCTAGTCACCGTTTTACTCGCACCGCTTTATACGTGGTTAATTAAGCCACTCTATACGCTGCCAGTGGTTTTTATTACGGTGCTTATTATTTTTCGCCATCGAACAAATATAGTGAGACTATTTGCTGGTGAAGAACCAAAAGTGGGAGCTAAAAAAGCCCCCACTGATGAAAACAAACCAACATAACCAAGCACTTAAATAGGCTCGAGGCTGTCTATTGGCCACCGAGGCTTAGTTTTCATATCAAGGGTTGCAAACTGCCCTGCTTTTAAGCGTTGCATACCGGCATAAGCAATCATTGCACCGTTATCAGTACAAAACTCCGTACGCGGATAATACACTTCGCCCTTCATACCCTGCATGACTCTTTCAAGCTGAAGCCTAAGCTGGGTATTTGCACTTACACCGCCCGCAATCACTAAACGCTTGATACCTGTTTGCTTTAGCGCTCGCTTACATTTAATAACCAAGGTATCAATAACAGCGGTTTGAAATGCATGCGCAATATCAGCTTTAGTTTGCTCGTCATCGTCATTTTCACGAATGGTAATCGACGCCGCAGTTTTTAATCCACTAAAACTAAAATCAAGCCCGGGTTTATCTGTCATTGGGCGAGGAAAGATAAATCGCTTTGGAATACCTTGCTCTGCTAATTTTGCTAAGCGGGGACCACCCGGGTAATCAAGACCTAATAACTTAGCTGTTTTGTCAAAGGCTTCACCTGCAGCGTCATCAACAGACTCGCCCAATACTTCGTATTGGCCAATTCCTTCAACTTTTACCATCATGGTGTGGCCACCAGAAACAAGTAAAGCAATAAACGGAAACTCTGGCACCTTGTCTTCAAGCATGGGAGCAAGTAGATGCCCCTCCATATGATGAACCGCAACAGCAGGGATATCCCATCCGTAAGCCAATGAGCGACCAATTGAAGTACCCACTAATAACGCCCCAACTAAACCAGGGCCGGCTGTATAAGCAATACCGTCTAAGTCTTCAGGACCACAACCCGCTTGAGCAAAAGCAGCATCAATAAGCGGAAGCGTTTTACGAACATGATCGCGTGACGCCAGCTCGGGAACCACGCCACCGTAGTCAGCATGTACTTTTACTTGGCTATATAACTGATGAGCTAATAAGCCTTTCTCGTCATCATATATTGCTATACCTGTTTCATCACATGACGATTCAATGCCTAAAATTCGCACTGTACTTCTCCTGCTTTTTTATCACTACTTAACCAAAGTTCAAGTTACTTAATTTGTTTATAACGCCAAACCAATATTTGTTTGACCATCAACAACAGCAAATTTTTTCAGCGCCTTTACACTTTCTGAAGTAATACGCCCCATACTTTCAACAAAGTCAATAAGCTCGGCTAGCACTTCAATTTCGTACTGCATTAAAGGGTGCTCCCTAACAGCCGTGTTGTCTGCAATTTCACCTTCAACTGTCATCTGGTATTCAATAAAGCGCGCAACGGTTGCTTGCGAAATTTTACTTACACTTACAAACTCTTTATCGTCTTGTGCCATTAAACCATGCATCAAGCTCAGTAATGACGTTGCCGCATCAATAGCTGGGTATGTACCAAACATATCAAAATCAGCGAGTTCTGGAACATTAGGTTCCACTTTTTCAACTTGCTTTTCTAAGTCAATCTTACTTTTTGGCAGTAAGATTTTTTCCCAACAAACATTAAGCGCATTACGAAGTAACGTTTCATCACCAAACCCCGTAGCCTCACTAAATAAGCCATAATTTGGCAACATACGTTCAATTAGCGCACTTGCTAATACCGCTTTTTGTAAATAGTTTAGCTCTCTAATACGCTGAAAATTATTTGCTTTAGTCATTCTTTAACGTCTCACATGACCAACAAAAATCAAATGTTGATCCATTATGCTCATTACAGTTAGGACAAACCCAATCTGGAGCGGATTGTTTTACTTGCTGATAGTTTACCAATATTTGTCGCGCATGGCGCTCTTTTATCGCATAAACCTGCACACTCACTTGCGCCTGATCGAAAGGAATTTCCCCAAGTGCACCTTGAAGCATTTCTCCTACAACTTTACACTCTATTCCACCCGCTTGAATTAACCCTTTAACAATATTAGCCTCTAACGTGTTGGCTGCCTTGTAAATTGTTATCCAATTAAATGCACTATCTGTTGTGTTTTTATAAGTTTGCAATATCGACCTCGATTATTTTGTGTGTACAATACCTTAAGGTATTGAGAAATTTATTAAACAATATTTAAAAAGGCGCAAGCATGACACTTACAACTCCGGGTCTACTTTTTCCAGCTATATCTTTGTTACTTCTTGCTTATACAAACCGATTTTTAGTACTTGCGCAATTAATAAGAGAGTTAAATGCCAGAGAAGGCGAGTCAATTCGCCCTGTGGTGGTTGCGCAAATTACCAATTTAAGAAAGCGCATAAAGCTCATAAGAACCATGCAAGTTTACGGTGTAGGCTCTTTTTTATTATGTACCTTGTCTATGTTTGCTCTTTTTATTGAGTTTAATACCACAGGAATTATTTTATTTGGCGTAAGCCTAACCTGTTTAAGTTTATCTTTACTAACGTCTTTATTTGAAATTCATATTTCATGTGATGCAATAGAAATTGAACTTCAAAATATTGAAAACAAACCATTAAGTAACAGAGCAAACAAAAACTTTGATAATAAAACAAGCTAAAAGACTAAAATTCGTGCAAATATTTTAATTATTGCTTAATCAATGCCCTACTTTGTGGCATACTTTTTCATTAATTAGCATAATAAATTTACCTAATATTTTTATTTATAGATTTATACCTGCTTTTTAGTATTAACTTTGCCAGATAAGGATGTTAGGTAAATAAAAAATTATTAGTCTTTAGTCTAAAGGTTAATACTTTTTAACATCTTTACACTTTTATTATTGTGCAAACAAATATATTGTGTAGTTTATCTTTTTTAAATTTACATATATTTATTAATAGCTTAGACAGACAGAAAATTGATGTATTAGTACATCACAACTTACTTATAAAAAGGGACTATAAAGTGAGATTTGACCAATTAGAACAATTTGTAGCACTGGGTGTGTTACGCCACTTCAGACAAGCCGCAGAAAAAACAAAAATTAGTACTTCTGCACTTACCCGCAGTATTCAGACCCTAGAAGATGAAATGGGCTATGAGTTAGTTACGCGCTCAACCCGCTCAGTAAAACTGACTCCTGAAGGCGAACTATTTTTAGATTACGCCAAAAATACACTTAGCGAATTAGAAAACACCAAAAAACGCTTGTTTCAATCTGTTCATGGCAATGCCGATGAAAAACTCATTATTGGTTACACTAATAAAGCAAGTAACATTGTGCCTATTTCATGCGGTCAATTTTTAGCGCAATACCCACATGTAAAAATCGAAATGCAATTGCAAGAACAGCATGAGTTAACACGCAAGCTTCAGGAAGGTGAAATAGACATTAGCGTTTATTCTCAAGCTGTAAATAGTATTGGTAGTGATATTCATTTGCCTGATCAGCTTATTTTATTTGTATCTAAGCATCACCCGCTTGCCCAAAAAAATGACATAAGCAAACACCAACTAGACTCCTATTCAGCCTTTGGTTGTTTCTCTCAATCAAAACAAGTTCAAAGCATGCTGAACGAGGCCATTGATTCTTTAAATAAATCATCAACTATCAAAATGGGCAGTATTGAACAGGTTATCTCTGGCATTATTAAATCCGATAGTTTTGCAATCGCCAGCATTGAGCATGCAAACACTGTGGCAGAACACACCGACCTTGTTCAGTTAAAAACAAATAAAGATTTAAGCCATGAGCAACTAATTGTTCAAACAAACCAACAAACCACGGTTACGGAGCACTTAGCACATTTGCTTTCACTTATTAAAAAAGCAGCCACAACCCTTAATTAATTCAGCGTTCTTTTTTGAGACAGGTGCGACACAAAACAATAGCTTTTTACTCTTTTTCGGCTAAACTGGCGCACCTTCAAAAAAAGAACCTCCTAAATGATCAACTTTTCAGCCGATGGCCCGTTTTATAACGACATTGAAAGCCGCGGTTATACAGTTATTCCTAATGCATTAAACAAAGAATTAATAGCTGATTTAATGGCTGATTGTTATCGCATAAATCCGCATTTTAGCCATGCTGGTATTGGCCGCTTAAATCATTTACAAATTGACGATAATATTCGAAAAGATCAAACTTATTGGTTTGATGGTTCATCCCAAGCACAATTAACCTACCTAGCTGTTATGGAGAGTATTCGCACAACGCTCAATCGCACTTTTTTTATGGGGCTGTTTGATTACGAATGTCACTACGCAAAATACACTCACGGTGATTTTTATAAAAAACATGTCGATGCATTTAAAGGGCGCTCTAATAGGGTATTTACTAGCGTTTTATACTTAAACACGCCCAATGAGGGCGGTGAGCTTGTTATTTATAAACCCAAAAGCAAAGTGGTTGAAGTGAGCATTTCGCCAAAAGCGGGGACATTAGTTTTATTTGAAAGCGAACGCTTTGTTCACGAAGTATTACCAGCAGTAGATAATCGGTATTCAATTGCTGGCTGGTTTAGAAAAAACGCATCCATTAGCGGAATAGTTGATCCACCTCGTTAATATAACTAAATGCTAATGGGGTACGATAGCAATAAACCAATAAAAATAGCCATACCCACATAATGATTATTTAAAAAAGCTTTAAAGCATGCGTCTCTATCACGTTTTAAAATTAATACTTGTTGGTAAGCGAGTAATGCTGTGGCTATAAGTAATCCAGCCCAAAAAGCCATGTTTAACTGATTAATAAACCCAATATAAGCAACAAGTGCGATAAATAGAGCATTTAATATAAAAATGATATGGCGGTCAAAGCGACCAAATAAAATAGCGGTAGATTTAACACCAATTTTCACATCATCATCTCTATCGACCATGGCGTACATGGTATCGTACGCAACCGTCCAGCATACATTAGCAGCAAACAGCAACCAAGCCTGAAGAGGTAATGCATCAATAGATGCCATATAAGCCATAGGAATTGCCCAACCAAATGCAGCACCCAACACTACTTGCGGCAACTGGGTATATCGCTTCATAAACGGATAGCAAAATGCGAGCGCAAGTGCACCAACAGACAATAAAATAGTGTTAACGCTCAGCATTAAAACCAAAATAAACGCTAAAGTGATCAGTAATAAAAATAGACTTAGCGCTTCGCCGCTTGCGACAGTACCAGATGCAAGAGGACGTTGGGCTGTGCGTTTTACAGAACCATCTATTTTTCTGTCTGCAAAATCATTTATCACGCAGCCTGCACTACGCATTACTACAACCCCCAAAGTAAACACTATAAAATTAATTAAGCTCGGCACCCCACTATTTGCGAGCCATAAAGCCCAATAGGTTGGCCATAAAAGCAATAAAGTACCTATGGGCTTATCAACACGCATAAGCTGTAAATAATAAGAAAAATGTTTTGCTTTTAAACCTGCTAATTTCATGAGTAAAGGTACGCCCCAGGTAAAAATACTTCCGCCACCAAAAATTGGTAATCATTTAACGAAAACACGCTACGCCTGCCTAATAGAGTTTGAGTTGGTAAATTTAGCTTGGTAACCAAATTCTGTAATGAATGTTTGCTATCAAAACTCGCAATTTCAATATTTTGACGAACAAGCTCAGGTTGTTGAAAAATAACATCGCCTAAAGGGCGCTCCCCCATATTATGAAGCGAGTTGTGCGTTTGGTTATTTGGCAGCCAACTTTGAGCGTAAACCATGGGGTTATTATCGCACAACAAAAGCACCTCTCGGTTTAACGCCGATGACGTTTTACAGCCTAGTAATTGCTGTTGTTCATGACTTAAATTAAACGCCTGTTCGCTGAGTACTTTTACACTAAAAGAGGTTGCTTTACTTTTTAGCTTAGCGGTTAAAGAATGCGGCTCAAAAAGCCATTCTTGCTCTGTAGGTGTTAAGTCATCGGTTTGTATATCCGATAGCCAGTTAGCTGATAAAGATAAAGGAAAAGTTGTCACAATAACTCAATAAAATATAATCCAAGCAAATGATAACATTGCCTAAGCATTTGAAAAAGTGCCTATTCACCAACCTAAGTAACTAATATAAATAATTGCTTGGCGCTGTTTATTACCTATTATTAAGTATAAACTATTTACAACAGGTTTTCGGAAACGCTTTAAATATGAAAAAAATAGTATACGTAGGTCTTCTTACATTAATTATGAGTTTAGTGAGCCTAAGTGCCCGTGCAGAGTCAACGGTTGGTTATTTTGGTTTTGAACCTGACATAATTACTAATTATATTGGCGCATCAAGTAAAAAAATGGGTTACGTGCGCGTTACCGTTGACCTAATGCTTAGTAACAATTCAGACATAGCCATTGTTGAACATCATACTCCTTTATTAAGAGATGCTATTGTAGAGATTTTTTCGAAAGAGCCAGAAGAAAAAATAAAGTCATTGACTGGTCGAGAAGAAATTCGCGCAAAATGTATAGAAAAATTAAAAAGCCTGTTAAAAGAAGAAACAGGCCAAGAAATTATACGTGAAGTACTATTTACAAAGTATTTGTACCACTAAATTCAACTATTTGTATGCTTTTTAGTAAACAGTTGAGCGGTGTAGGCAAACGCCATTCCGCTCACTAGCCCCCCTAAATGTGCCCAATTAGCCATTCCAATAAACAACACATCAGCAAAACCAAGTACTAACCAAACAAGCATAAAACCTATAATTGAGGTACTCACCAATGCGGGTTTTTCTGGATTTAAAAAGCTATGGATCCAGCAATACCCCAGTAAGCCGTATACCACGCCACTTAGCCCACCAAAATTAGGCCCAACAATTAAATATTGCGCCCAACTACTAATTAAAGCAGTAATAAAAAACAGGCCAATTAAGCTCAATTTTCCGCATTGTTTTTCAATATTGTCACCAAGCGATATCCACCAAATTAAGTTAAACACAATATGTATAGCACTAAAGTGAACCAAGGCTGGCGTAAACCACGTCAATGGGTATGAGGGGTTAAACTGTAATGCAGAATAAATGCTCTCGAAACCACCCAGTAAAAATGCAACATAAATAACAATACTGAGTACACTTACCGATTGATTAAGCCAACTCAGCGCTTTGAATCGCGCTTTAAGGTTAAGCGATTGCCCTTGGTATTTTAAAGGTGATTGCGTACTACCTACACTCCAAGAAGCTTGCTGGTAACGAGAATGGCCTGGGTTTTGAGTAAACTCAGCCCAAAGCGGCTGTACCTGATGAAAATGCTCTTCAGATACGCTAATAATAACGTGGCTACCATCAGTTGAATGTAATTGCCCGTCTAAACCTTGGCTTTTTAAATAATCTATAAAGCCTTGAGCGGCACGCGGGTTATTTAAACTGCCAAGCTCTATCATCGTTCAACTTTCTCGCTGTAAGCCGCTTCCCAGGCTGTAAAGCCACCATCCATGCTATATACATCCTCAAAACCTTGCTCAACTAAGTAACTAGCAGCACCTTGCGAACTCATGCCGTGGTAACAAACAATAATAATGGGCTGATCAAACTCTTTTTCCATCATAAACTGGGCAATGTTTGCGTTCGATAGTGCCTCTGACCCCGGAATATGGCCTGCTTGATACGAGTTAGGATCGCGTATATCTGCAATTACTACGTCTTCTTTGTCTAATAACTCATGCGTTTGCGCAATAGATATATGTTTAAATGCCATTGAACTCTCTTTAATAAATAAAATAAAAAAGGCGGCCATAGCCGCCCTTCTTGCAATTTTTTTGGAATTAATTCCAGTTTAAAATTACTTTTCCTGACTGACCTGAAATCATCATATCAAAGCCAGCTTGGAAGTCATCTACAGAATATTGATGTGTAATGATTGGGCTTAAATTAAGACCTGACTGTATTAAACTTGCCATTTTGTACCAGGTTTCAAACATTTCGCGACCATAAATACCTTTAATCACTAAACCTTTAAAAATAACTTGGTTCCAATCTACTGCCATGTCTGATGGTGGAATACCGAGCATGGCAATTTTGCCACCATGGTTCATATTATTAAGCATTGAATTAAATGCACTTGGCACACCCGACATTTCAAGACCAATATCAAAGCCTTCTGTCATGCCTAGGTCGGTCATAACATCTTCAAGCTTTTCATTTGCAACATTCACCGCGCGAGTTGCGCCCATTTTGCGGGCAAGCTCTAATCGGTACTCGTTAACATCAGTAATTACTACATGACGCGCGCCTACATGTTTTGCAACAGCTGCAGCCATAATACCTATAGGACCGGCACCAGTAATTAGTACATCTTCTCCTACTAGATCAAACGAAAGGGCTGTGTGTACAGCATTGCCAAATGGGTCAAAAATAGAGGCTAATTCGTCAGATATGTTGTCTGGAATTTTAAATGCATTAAATGCAGGGATCACCAAGTACTCAGCAAACGCGCCTTCGCGATTAACACCAACTCCTGTGGTGTTACGGCATAAATGCACACGCCCAGCACGACAATTTCGACAATGCCCACAGGTAATATGACCTTCGCCAGATACCCGGTCACCCACTGAAAAGCCGCGAACTTCTTGACCCATATCAACCACTTCACCAACGTACTCATGACCAACAACCATTGGTGTAGGAATTGTTTTACTCGCCCACTCGTCCCATTTATAAATATGAACGTCGGTGCCACAAATCGCTGTTTTACGTATTTTAATTAACAGATCGTTATGGCCCACTTCAGGCTTAGGTGCATCTGTCATCCAGATACCCGGTTCTGCTTTTAATTTAGATAATGCTTTCATAATTTACGCTCACAAAAACCAAGTCATTTCTTAGTTTTAAAAATTAAATAACGCCCATTTCTTTACCAATGCGAGTAAAGGCTGCAATAGCTGTATCTAGCTGCTCTATACTGTGCGCTGCTGATATTTGCGTACGAATACGTGCTTGGCCTTTTGGTACAACAGGGAATGAAAAACCAGTCACATAAATACCTTCTGCAAGTAATTTATCAGCCATAAGTGAGGCCACTTTAGCGTCACCTAGCATCACAGGAATGATGGCATGATCTTTACCTGCGCAGGTAAAGCCTGCCGCTTCCATTTTCTCACGGAAATATTTAGCATTAGACCAAAGCTTAGCGCGAAGTTCGCCACCATTTTCAAGCATCTCTAGTACTTTAATTGATGCAGTTACAATTGAAGGTGCTAATGAATTTGAGAATAAGTAAGGGCGCGAACGCTGACGTAACCACTCAACAATTTCTTTTTTACCTGAAGTGTAACCACCTGATGCGCCGCCCAGCGCTTTACCCAATGTACCAGTAATTATATCTACACGGTCAAGTACGTTACAGTATTCAGGTGTGCCCTTACCATTTTCGCCAACAAACCCTACAGCGTGAGAGTCATCAACCATAACAAGCGCATCGTACTTATCAGCTAAATCGCACACAGCTTCTAAGTTACAAATTACGCCATCCATAGAGAACACGCCATCGGTGGCAATTAACTTTGTTTTAGCGCCCGCTTCGTCTGCGGCAATTAATTGCTTTTCTAGATCAGCCATGTCGTTATTTGCATAGCGAAAACGCTTAGCTTTACATAAACGAACGCCATCAATAATCGAAGCATGGTTAAGTGAATCAGAGATAATCGCATCTTCTGCACCTAAAATAGTTTCAAACAAGCCTGTATTAGCATCAAAACAAGAAGAGTATAAAATGGTGTCTTCGGTTTCTAAAAATGCACTAATTTTTTGCTCAAGTGTTTTGTGAATGTCTTGCGTACCACAGATGAAACGCACAGAGGCCACACCAAAACCGTGGTCGTCTAAACCGCCTTGCGCTGCTTTAATTAACTCAGGGCTATTTGCTAGGCCAAGGTAGTTGTTAGCACAAAAGTTAATAACTTTATCGCCAGATGCTACTTCAATTTGAGCTTGTTGCTGCGAGGTAATTATACGCTCGCTTTTATAAAGGCCTTGGGCTTTAACGTCTTCAATTTGCTCTTGTAATTGGCTAAAAAAAGCAGATGCTCTCATCTGTAGTCTCCATTTAATTGAACGGGTAAACAACAACGTTTATGCCACTGTTTATGATGGTGTGTATTGTAAAAGTTTAACGAGAAAAATGCACGGTTTGCAGTTCGTCGCAAACGCGCTCAATGTAAGGAATATGTGCCAGTTTACACGCTTAAATAAAGCGTGTTTTTATAACGGTAAACGTTTAGTTAAATCATCTATTGAATCAATCACTAAATCGGCATGTTGCTTTGCGCTTTCGTCAAAGCTTTGCCCTGAACGCACTAATACTCTGGTTGCAATACCAGCTTTTTGAGCAGCTTGCATGTCACTGAGCTTATCACCAACCATAATACTCTGCTCAGGATCGATATTATGCTCCTCTATGCTTTGCAGCAACATGCCTGGGGCTGGCTTTCTGCAATCACATTGCTTTAAATATTCGGGCAACGCCTTTTTAGGGTGATGCGGGCAAAAATAGACATCGGCAATTTTAATGTCGTGGTCACTAAATTGCGTTTTCATCCACTGAGTAAGCGCTTTAAATTCAGCCTCAGTATAATAACCTCGCCCAATGCCTGATTGGTTTGTGACTACTATAATTTTATAGCCCGCGTCGAAAAATGTTTTACAGGTACTAAAAATGCCTTTAATAAATTCAAACTTTTCACTTTGATATACATAGCCGTGGTCTACATTAACCACGCCGTCACGGTCTAAAAAAAGCGCTTTATGTAGTTTAATACTCATTCAAGCCCCTCTTTGTTCACAACATGGTCAAACATTGTTTTTACGCTATCTATGGTTATTTGGCTCATTAAATCATCCCCTTTAACTCGGGTACCCCAGGGGACTTGCTGCGCAGTTTTACCCGTTTGCCCAAGTAAATTTTGATGATAAACCTCTACCACATAATCTTGATATAAATAAGGGCCAGTGCGTGCAGGGTTCGAGTGGGCATATAAACCAACAACTGGTGTGCCAACCGTTACTGCCATATGAGCAGGGCCAGTATCGGGGGCAAGGACTAAATCAGCTCTTTTTAAAACACATAGCAGCTCTTTAAGCTTTGTTTTACCAACTAAATTTAAAATTGGGCTATTGCTATGTTTTATAATGTTATTCGCTAAATTTACTTCAAGCTCAGTAGGCCCGCCGGTTAAAGCAACATTAAAACCTTGCTCGTGCGCGTAGTCAGCAAGTACAGCATAACGTTCAGGCAACCAGTTTCGCTGAGCTTTACTAGCCGCTGGCGAAATTACAAATAGCTTGTTGGCTAAATACTCTTGCCCTAGTAACTCATCTGCTTTGTTTTCATCTTGTGCGCTGTAAGGCATTTGCCATGTAGGCGTGTAATCATCTACACCAATTGCACCCGCAAACCCTTTAAATCCCTCTAGCACATGTGCTTCTTTTTGTGGGGCTATGCGTTTATTTATAAACAAACTGTGTAGTTCTTTTGAGCGTGCCCAATCAAAGCCTATTTTTACTTTTGCAGGTATACAGCGCGCTACAAAGCCTGCTCTTAATGCCACCTGCATATTAAGAAGCACGTCAAACTGCTTACCATTAAAGGTATTTTTTAATTTTTTAAGCGCTGCTCTACCTTCTTTTTTATCAAATATTACCAGCTCTACGCCCGGTAAATCAGCAAGTAACATAGCCTCTATTTTACCCATTACCCAGGTTATTTTTGCATTAGGGTGCGCTTTTTGAATTGCTTGAACAGCACTAACAGCATGACATACATCACCAATAGCAGAGAGTCTTAAAATACAAATAGAGGAGTAGTTAGGCACTTGAGTCACGCATTCCGTTAGGCTTTAAATAGTATGCTGGGATCTTAAATTATACTCGCGTTAATGCAAGCACTTATCCTGCGCCATAAAACACGTTAATATATACCTATTATTGAATTATTTTAACGAGCTATGTTTAAAACACTAACGCAAGGCAAACACACTATTTTAAGCCATCCAGATTATTTTAACCTTGTTGATATAAGCTGGTTTGATGCAACTTATTGGCAAAAGCAAAATAAAATAGTAGGCGCTAAAAAAGGCCGCGCTACAGCATGGTTTTTTAAACATGATGATTTAACTGCTGTACTTAGGCATTACTGGCGTGGCGGTTTGGTTGGTAAGGTATTGAACGATCAATACCTCTATCTTGGCCTTAAAAACACCCGCGTATGTAAAGAGTTCAGCTTAATGATAAAGCTTATTGAACTCGGTCTAAATGTACCCAAGCCAATTGCAGCCAGAGTAAGCACTAGTGGTTTGATTTACCGCGGCGATATAATTACACAAGCGGTTAGCGGCGCTAAAAGCCTGCTCGACGTTCTAATTGAGCGCCCTTTAAATAGTAGTGAGCTTGAAAGCATAGCCAACACTATTGCGCTATTTCATAACAAAGGGGTGTATCACGCCGATTTAAATATAAATAATATTTTATTTAATGAAGACGGCGACGTATATATTATCGACTTTGATCGCGGGGAGTTAAAAGTTCCTAACCCGCAATGGCAACAAAGTAATATAGCGCGCTTAAAGCGTTCATTTTCAAAAGAGCAAGGCCGTAATAGCGTCTTTAATTGGCAAAGCAATGATTGGGAAACGTTCAATGCCCTTTATAGCCAAAAACTATCTGCGTAGAGCCAAATACTGCTGAGCTACTAGCTCAGCATTCACTTTTTGCAAAATATCGGCGCTTTCCACACTCGGCTTATTTGCTAAAACGTGTTTTATTTTAGCCGATAGCTCTTCGCTATGTCCTATGGGTACTAAGTAATTAGTCAGCTCGCCTGTTAATATTTCGCTAGGCCCAAACGTACAATTAGTACTTACTATCGGCGTGCCAACAGCTAATGCTTCAATTAATACTGTTGGCAACCCTTCAAAGTCAGAGCTCAACACCAATGCTTCAGCCTGCTTAATCCAATTATAAGGATTTTGTTCAAACCCGGGGACAACTAATCGCTTTGCAATGCCATACTCTTTTGCAAGCTTAAATGCTTTGCTCGGCTTATTACATAAAAGAACCAATTTGTATTTTTTATCAAGCTTGGCAAATGCCGCAAATAAAATATCGTGACGTTTTTGTTTAGCTAAACGCCCTACATGAATCAAATAAGGCGACTGCGGAATAGCTACATTAAGGTCATCAGATTGGCGTTTTATTTCGGCTAAATTAAAGGGGTTATAAATAGTAGTTATTGCACTTGGGGTAATTAAATCGCCTTGAGTGATTTCTTGCTCTACCCCTTTAGATACACAAACGAGTGACTTACCATTTAAGTTTTGCTTTGATTTTTTAAGATAGCGATAAGAGAACGGACCTAGCTTTTTTTGCCTAGCAAGCTCTGAATTTACTGAGTTATGCACAACAAAATGCACATTTTTAACCGTGCTTTTAGCGAGTAAATTATTGCTTCTATCAAGATTTGAAAGTACTAAATCTATAGTACCAATATCTCTTTGTTTATTGTTAAACCAGGCTTCTAACTTCGCAACGCTTTTATTTATGTTCCAAAAGCGATCAACCTTCGATGCTCTATCAGGAAATAAACTGTCAACATTAATGTATTCAGGGATGTCATATTCAATGGTGCTTGCAAGTGACAATAAAGTAACGTGATGCTCAAGTTCAAAAAGTTGCTCAGCTAAAGTAAGCATAACTTTTTCTGCACCACCGCCAACAAGGGAGTCAATAACAATCACAATGTTCATGCACGGCTTCCTGCAAGCATATTTTTTACCGCACTCGTAATTACGCTATAGCTTTGAGGGCTATCTAATTTACGATATTTAGCCAAGAGAGGCTTATAGTGCCTATCATCTATTGCGTATTCAATTTTAGACACTATATCATCAGGATTAAGGCTTGCTTTGATTGCTACGCCGGCATTAACACAATTTTCTAGGCGGGTATGTTGGTCTTTTGAAATAGCACAAGCTATAGCAGGAGTTTGCAATGCAATAGCCTGCAACAAAGTATCACCAGCACTCAATAAAGCTAACTTTGCTTGACTCAATAATGCTAAAAAATCAGTTCCCTCTAAACTTGTTAAACAAATAATCTCGCTTGTTTTTGGTAATATTTTTGTATAATTAGAACCAAACACGACCACTGTTTTTAAACCCGTTTTTTTACCCGCTTTGAGCGCGGTATCGAAATAGGTATCTGCACAATTTAAATTATTAAATGTATGACCACCAGAACCTGCATTTACTAGTAAGTAATTATTCTCTTCAAGCCCGTACTTGTTCAACACTTGCTTTTTTTGCTCCTCTGAAGCGTGTGCAACAAAAGGCCCAACATTACGTGGATGAGCAAGGGGAAATATGTCTAGCTTTGTAGTTTCCACCCAACTTAAAGGCGCAATACAATAGTCTGGCTGTACAACCCAATGTACATCAATTAAATTTGCACGATTGAGCTTTAACCCTTTTGCGCGCTTTTTTTCATGTTGAGAAATAAAAACAACTTTAGCACCCACCTCTTTTGCCGCTTTCATATGTGCTGCGCGCCCAGCACAATCAAAAACAACAACGTCTGGTTTGTATGCAGTGATAAAGTCACACACTAATTCAACTTCTTTGGTTGCTGAGCTCTCAAGTAAAGTGGTATCAAAGGGGCAAACATCGGCGTAAGTTGTGTGCTTGTTTAAAATAAAATGAATATCAAGCATCCCAGCAAACTCAGCGAGCAACCCATTCGCCAACAACAACGAGCGCATATATTCACCAATCCCTTCTGGTGACGATACTGGAATAAATAAAAGTCGTTTGTTGCTCATTGCATTCTCAATTTCCTATTTGATCTTTAGTATATCAATCAGCACTTTGTTGCGATAGATAGGTTACATTTTTATACATTTAATTGCCCCTATAAATTTGAATACTTACTGCAATAACTTACTTAGATTGGTAAACTTGCCAGCAATCTTAATCACAAGGACCTGAACTTTGCGACACAGAATTTTTATTCTTTCAACATTATTTAGTGCTATCAGTTTATCTGTTAATGCTGAACCATGGGTTAAACCAGATGACTATGGACTAAAAGCTGACATACAACAGCTAGCCGACGCCGGTATTATTTTAGCGCCGGTAACAACATACCCATTAATGTGGAAGAGCTTTATTAATGATGTTAACAGTATGCCCATCGAGCAATTATCTCCAAGCTTGCAAGACGCATTACTGCGTGTAAAGCATCGTTATAAATCTGAAAACGCAAGTTCACATAGTGTGCAATTATCAGTTTATGCAGCCACAGATCCAATACATACAACGAGCTTTGGTGCGACCAACACTCAAAAATCAGCGCTTTCGGCAGCGTATGCGTACCTAGGTGATAATTTTGCCGCCAAAGTTGCACTAAGCTCCAGAAAAGACGGTAAAAAATGCCTCATTAGCGGAAAAACTAGCGATGACATTGTAAAAGATGAGCAAGCATTAACTGATTGTGACGATACCTCACTTGATGATAGTTACGTAGCCTATAGACTAGGTAATTGGATATTTAGAGGCGGTGCTGTTGAGCAGTTTTGGGGACCTGGTATCGACAATAGCCTGATAATGTCTAGCAATGCAAAGCCGCTTCCAGCTTTAAGTATTACGCGTGAACAAAGCACCGCCTTTGAAACACCTTGGTTAAGCTGGATAGGCCAATGGAGTTTTACAGCACAAATGGCAAAGCTTGAATCAACCAGAGTGATTCCTGATGCATTACTGTGGAGTAGCCGCTTAAATATACGTCCATTGCAACAATTAGAAATTGCAGTAAGTTGGTCGGCGCAGTGGGCAGGTGAAGGTCAGCCAAGTTCTGCTGGTGATTTTATTGATGTTATTACAGGGCAAACAACTTGTATCAATGGTAATGAAAATTGCGACAGTCAGCTAGATTCTAAAATTGGAAATCAACTTGCAGGGCTCGATATTCGTTGGTCTGACACATTGTTTAGCCACCCATACGCCATTTATGCCAGCACTATAGGTGAGGATGCCAGCTCACAATTTAAACCTGCTGACCGAGCTTACTTATTTGGTGCCCAAACGACCCAGCGTATTTATGATCAAAATGTATTAGTGAATGTAGAATACATAGATACGGGTGTTTCGTGTGGTGAATCAGTTGAAGAGAATTGTTATTACGAGCATTCAGATTATAAATCAGGTTACCGCTACCATGGCCGCACCATAGGCTCAACGTTTGATAATGACGCACAATCGGTTGTATTAACCTTATTAGGGCAACTTTTAAACGGTGATGATTGGCAAGTAAAACTACGTAGCGTTGATTACAACAGCGATAATAGTGATTGGTATCCTAATAACCCTGACCTAGGCAATACAATTACTAAAACGAGCTATAATTCAAAACAGGTTGAACTGCGTTACAGGCAACTTGCAATGGGTGGACGTTTAACATTAGGTGCTTTTGCATCTAAAAATGACGATGCAGAAAATGACACATCTGCCTTTGCTAAATACGAATATAACTTTTAGCCAGTATTTTAAATACACTTTATTCAGGCTTTAAAAAAGGGATGAAAGCAACACTTTTATCCCTTTTTTATTCGCAAAATATACTTATTGCTTTATTTTGCTAATCACTTTTGACGTTGAACAGCCATCTAAAAATGTCAGCACTTCTACTTTGCCGCCATGGCGCAGTACATGATCGGCACCGGCTATTTGCTCTACGGTATAATCGCCACCTTTCACTAAAATATCAGGGCTTATTTGCTCGATTAATTTAGCGGGTGTATCGTTTTCCTCAGCGCTGCCAAACGGAATAACCCAATCTACAGAGGCAAGTGCACTTAATACCATTGCGCGCTCATCAAGCGGGTTTATCGGGCGTTCAGGGCCTTTTAAACGGGTAATAGATTCATCGTTATTTAACCCAACAACGAGTCTATCTCCACGCGCTTTAGCTTGTGCTAAGTAGCGCACGTGACCTGCGTGTAAAATATCAAAACAACCATTGGTAAATACAATGGTTTCGCCGTTTTGCTTTGCAAACTCAATATGCTGCAGTACATCATCAAACGGAGTTTGGTAGTGCTCGCCATTAGTGTGTAAGTATTGGCCAAGCTTTTGGCTTAGCTCTTCTGGTGACACTGTGGCTGCCCCAAGTTTACTTACTACAATACCGGCGGCTAAATTAGCAATTTCTACTGCATCTTTAGGGGCCATACCTGCCCCAAGCATTACAGCTAAAGTTGCAATTACGGTATCGCCTGCGCCAGTTACATCGCTCACTTCTAATTGCTGAGCTGCAAAGTCGTGTTTTTCATCGGCATTAATTAACGACATACCTTGCTCTGAGCGTGTAAGTAGCATGGCTTTAATACCATTTTTACTAATAAGCTCACGGGCACTTTGCGCTAAAATGTCCTCAGAGCCGGTTTTACCACCTGCTAAATTAAACTCATGCAAGTTAGGCGTAATGTAGTCTGCGCCCTCGTATAAGTGTAAGTCTGGCGATTTAGGATCGATAAGCACGGTTTTACCCGCCGCTTTGGCAATACTCACCATCTCTTTAATTAAGCTGAGCGAGCCTTTACTGTAATCAGAAAACACCACAAAGTCGTACTCATCAAGCACCAGCTCTAAGCGATTTAATAACAGTTGGCTATGCTGTTCGCTAAAGGTTTCTTCTAAATCAAGGCGTACAAGTTGTTGATGGCGGCTAATAACACGCATTTTCGAAATAGTCGGTAAATCACATACACTCACAAGTTGTGAACTTATTTTTTCACCTTTTAAAATTGTTTCTAAAATTTGCCCGCTTTCATCTTCCCCAATTAAGCCAAGTAGCCCTACTTTGGCATCAAGCCTAGCAATGTTTTTAGCAACATTGGCGGCGCCACCGGCTTTGTCTTCAAACTTGCTTACCTTAACAACGGGTACTGGCGCTTCTGGCGAGATACGCCCGGTGTCACCGTACCAGTAGCGATCAAGCATTACATCGCCTACCACTAAAATACGCGCTTTAGATAAGTTTTTTAATAGCGATAAATCCATTACTGCTGCTCCGCAACAACCATATCTATGGCTTCACATAACCAGTGGCCAATAAACATATGCGCTTCTTGAATACGTGCTGTTTCATCGTTTTTGATAATAATTGGCAGCTTGGCAATGTCTTTTACTTTTCCGCCATCACGGCCTGTTAATGCAACTGTAAATGCGCCAATTTTATTAGCCGCTTCAAGTGCTAAATTGATATTTGCACTGGTACCTGAGGTTGTTAAACCAATCACTAAATCTTCTGGTTTACACAGTGCCTGAACTTGGCGTTCAAACACGGTATCAAAATGGTAGTCGTTACTGTGCGCAGTAAGAATTGACGTATCGGTTGTGAGTGCCATAGACGCAAGCGGTCCACGCTCTAATTTATAACGTACTACAAATTCGGCCGCCAAATGCTGAGCATCCGCTGCACTTCCGCCGTTACCAAACCAAATAACCTTACCACCAGCTTGTAATGCACTATGGCATACTTCTAATAACTGCATAGACTCTTGATGATAAGCCTCCATCGTTTCAAATAAGGCTTGATGACGGTTTAAACTTTCAACGTAGCTTGTTGCCACAGAATCGATAATTGACATGAAAAATTCCTCTAGGAACTGAAATGGCAGGAAAAAATTAAATCTATTATTCCACAGTTTTATTTAGTTGTGTGTATTTTATAGGAATATAGCTGAACTGGAACATAATTTAGTGCTTCACATGTTCAGAAATTATCACTTTCGCGTTAAACTAAGGGCACTTACCTCAATAAAAGTTCAGTATGGCACGCATTTTCTACTCATTCGCTTTAATTTTAATTAGCCCGCTGATTGTATTTTACTTATATGTATTAAGAGGTAAAAAAAACAAAGGCTACCGCGCACACTTTAAAGAACGTTTTGGCTTTGTGAGCAAAAGCTTATTTACAAGTAAAGGCAAACCTTTAGTTGTACACTGCGCCTCTGTAGGTGAAGTACTTGCAGCTGCACCACTTATTAAAGCGCTGCAAAAACAACACCCACAGCTTAATATACTTATTACCTGTAATACCCCTGCTGGTCGCGAGCAAATAATTAATCAATTTAAAAATACCGTGGCGTGTAGTTATTTACCTATGGACTTCCCGTTTTCGACCGCCCGGTTTTTAAAACGTTTAAACCCACAAGCACTATGCATATTGGAAACCGAGCTTTGGCCAAACTTAATGGCAATAAGCCATAAAAAGAATATTCCGGTACTGGTACTTAATGCTCGCTTGAGCGAAAAATCGCAACAAGGGTATCAAAAGGTTGCTAAGTTAACGCAGATAATTATGCGTTCAATCACGGTACTTGCAAGTCACAATAAAAAAGATGCCGAGCGATTTATTGAGCTAGGTTTAACCTCCTCAAAAAGCCATGTTACAGGCTCAATTAAGTTTGATATAAGCCCAAGCAATGAGCAGCTAGCTTCAGTTGCAAACCTTAAAGCACAATATAAAACTCAAGAGCGGTTTGTATGGGTGGCAGGCTCTACTCACCCACTTGAACACGAAATGATATTAAATGCCCACCAGCAACTATTAAAAAAGTACCCAAATGCACTTTTAATCATTGCCCCGCGACACCCTGAGCAGTTTGATAAAGTAGCCGATACGTTAGCTCAAAGCCCACTTAGCTTTAGTCGTCGCAGCAACAATAACTATCAAAACGAGCAAGTACTATTAGCTGATACACTTGGCGAGCTGCAATGTTTATATGGGGCTGGTAATGTAAGTTATGTAGGCGGCAGTTTAATTCGCCGCGGCGGGCATAACCCACTTGAAGCGGCTGCTTTTTCGGTCGGTGTTATAACTGGCCCACATACGTATAATTTCGATCATATCTACCCTGAGCTTATAAAATTAAAAGGCGCTGTGGCTGTTGAAAACACCGATGAACTTGCTACACAATTAATTAACTTAAGCCAAAACACTAAAGCTTGCCAAACTATAGGGAATAAAGCGCAGCAGTGCGTATTAAAAAACCAAGGCGCCATTAAAAAAACATTAACCATAATTAATCAGTATTTAGAGCCACAAGCATGACCAATTTAGCTATTACTCAAACCCGTGAGTGGGTATCGTCTGTTATTGTAAAATATAACTTTTGCCCATTTGCCCGCAAAGAAGTTGAGAACAACTGCATTCATTATGTACTTAGCCCAGCAGTAAAAATTGATGACGCTGTAATGGACATGCTAGAGCAGTGTGTGCAGCTTGATCAAAATCCAGAGCGCGAAACCACATTAATACTGTTTGATAACGGCTTTAGCGATTTTGAAGATTTTTTAGATTTAGTTGATTTAGCCAATGCGCTACTGGTTGCACAAGGCTTTGAAGGTAAATATCAAATTGCTAATTTTCATCCCGATTACGTGTTTGCCGACAGCGACGAAGATGATGCCGCAAATTACACAAACCGAGCTCCCTACCCTACATTGCATTTAATTCGCGAATTAAGTATGAGCGAAGCGCTTGATAACTATAACGAGCCTGAATCTATACCTGAGCACAATATAAAACTTGCAAGGCGCAAAGGATTCGACTTTTGGCAGCAACTTTTAGAAGGCATAAAAAAACCGAGCGCATAACGGCTCGGCTTTTAAGTATCAAATTCAATGTTACTTTTTAACCCAGCTGCCATTTACTTCAACATAATGACCACTTTGGGTTTTTTCGATTGTTTTAGCCGCTGCGAGTGCTTCTACTTGGGCGAGCGATAAATTGTTCTTTTTAGCTAGTTTTAAATACTGAGCTTTACGCTTTGCGTTAATTTCTTCAACAACGGCTTTAGCTTCGCTATTTTGTACTACTAAGCCTAAATAACCCGAACTGTTCTCACCCACTAATCCTTGGCTTTTAGCATCATCTAAACTAATCGCCCACGCCGAAAACGACATACACACTGCACCAATTAAAGTGGCAATACTTAATTTATTTTTTATAGTCATCATTTAGCTCCTAAAATAATTCGCTGTCGTCGCTGAACAGGGTATCGAGTTCTTTATCTACCTTTACACGAATTTCGTGATCAACCTTTACATTGAGGTTGATAGTTATTGGCTCTTTAGCTGCTACTTCTACTCTGTGTGTACATGCGCTCAATGCGCTGATAGCAGCAAGGGCTATGATTGCCTTAATGCTTAACGAATTTTTCATCATTAGTTTCCTTTTTGAGAATATTGCTGCTCAACTTTTTGTGTTATTTCGTCACTTAATCTTAGCGCTCTTAGTAGCGTAAACACGTTTTCTTCGTGATTATAATTAAAATTAACTTGCTGCTGTTGTGGCTCATTAAAGCCTTGTAAATTAACACCTAAATATAACCAACCATCACTGTTAAGTGCTACTGTACTATTAAGTTTTTGTATATCAAGGTTTTTAAGTAAGCTCAGTACAGGCTGTAATTCTTGCTGCTGTTGCATAACAGAGTCAAACGCTGTGTTATTGCTAATAATTAGCTTACCTTCACCTTGGTTTAATAAGTTGCCGTTTGTAACCTCTACGCCACTGTCACTAAAATGAAGTGGCAGCCACCCTTTTAATCGGCCCGTTAAGGTAATTCCCGACTTATCATCAAGGGTAATGAGTTTACTCGCATCAATATCCTTAAAAGTAACATTGGCTGTTTGCTGCGATTTTAAAAGCGTGTATTTATCTAATTCAAAAACTCCATCAAACACATTACCGCTTATATCAAATGCTTGCGCGCTATTGTTAACCACTTTTATTTTACCGTTGATATTATTAACTACTGCGCCCGCTCTTAATTCATTGAGGTTAAAGGTAGTTGGCTCAACATTAAGCTGCCCTGAATCATATTGCCCACTAAGTTGCGCCCTAAACTGATTAACTAAGTAATCGTTATAAAGCGCGCTGGTATCATCAATAGTTAAATTAAAATTGGCTTTTTGTAAATTCACATCACCACTAATACGCCCACCAAACTCGCCCTGAGTGAGTTGAGCTAACGGTTCAAATTGGCTAACGAGTGAATTTAACGAAAGCACACTTTGCTGCGGTATAATCACTTCAAACGGATGCGCTACCTTTGAAACATGGTGATTGGCCACCAGCTCAACACCATTTACAAACACGTGATGAGACGCTTTAAGCGCGCGACTTTGTAGCCCGGTTGACGTTACGTTTATTGTATTTAAATCGACATTTGGGCTTGTCAGTGTATTTATTTGGGTGTTTGCATTTAAGTGAGCAAATAACTCTCCCACACCTAAGTTTGCCCTTGCACTGAGGGTGTTATTAATACCGGTGAGTTTATACTCTTCGTATTGAGCGCCTTTAAACTCACTTTTTAAAACCACGCTTGCATCGAGCTTTTCACTCATACTTGCCACAAGTTTACCTGTGTAAGTGTTAATAGTAGTGCCATAAGCAACGGCTTTATCAAAGCTAAATGTAGTACTTACTTTACCTACGGGTTTAGAGTCAACAAGTTGAGTAAGTGTAAAGTCGCCATGGGCTTTAATATTATTAGCCTCAGCCGGTAAAAATTCAGGCAAAGCGGTAAGCGTAATATCGTAATTACCGCTTAATTGAGCGTTTTTAAGCTGCGCACTTAGCGTTATAGCGTCTATTTCATCCGTATGTAGCTGTACCTTTAGCTGTATGCGTGCGCTTTGTAACGGTGCAGCAGTATTTATAAACGTATCTGTAACCGTTATATCTATATTTTGCTTGGCTTGCACTGCACTTTTGAGCGTTATTAACGGTAAGGTTAGGTTGTTATGTGCAAAATTAATTGGTTTAGCTAAAGCCCATTGCCAATTAAGTGGAAGCTGCTTTATGGCAAATGACTTGTAGCTACTTTCAGGAATAAGAGATTGGCAGTTATTACTAATCGTTACATTGTTTTTAAGCTGGCTTGGGTCTATATCAAGCTTTTGGCTATTTAAGTTATATGTAGCGCTTAGTACACCTTTGGAGCTGTTTGTTATATCACAGCTTTGTATTTTATAGTCATACTGGGTTTGTAAATCACCAGTAAGGCTTGCCTCTACCCCGTTAAAGCTAAATGCCTGCGCTGCATTAAAGCTAAGTCCACTTAATAACTCATTATCTGTTTTAAGTAATTGCTTTAATGATCCATCATTTATTTTAAGCTGCCCTTGTACCTTGTTATTGTAAAGCGTTGCGCTTGCGTTTAAATGACCACTTACTACAAACTGGTTAAGCGTGGGCTCGGTGATATTTAGCATTAGCGGGCGCTTTAAAAACGCACTGTTTATAGTTAAATGCTCAACCGCAATTGTAGGCCTTGTTTTAGGAAGTGCTAAATCTAAAATTGTTGCAGGGCTGCTTACTTTATTACTTTGAGGAAGTGGATTTACATTAAGCGCTGCATGTTTAATTTCAACATGGCGAGTATTTGCGGTAACGCCTTCAACAACAAGCTCTTGATTTTTGTAACTTAAACAGGCTTTTTGTATATACACATTTAACTTGCTCGTAAGCGAAAAATCTAAGCAGCTTAAGGTAACACCTGCTTTTTCAAGCTGAGGCGCTACAGCCCATTGTAATAGAGGCAAACGAAATACATAGCCAAGCAACACTATACTTAGCAATACAGCACCCATAATTAAACCAACGCGCTTTAACATACTATCCTTATAAGCTTTTATTCATATCTTACAAACTATCGTAATTTTAAATCTACGCAATCAAAAAAGGCTGCACAGTGCAGCCTTTTTTATTTTACAGCTAGATTATGAATCTAACTTGTATATGTTGTTTTTAACCTACATTTTTACGTGCATTACGGAACATGCGCATCCATGGGCTATCTTCTTGCCACTCATCAGGGTGCCACGAGTTAGCAACAGCGCGGAATACACGCTCTGGGTGCGGCATCATTACTGTTGCACGGCCATCAGTAGAAGTAATACCGGTAATACCTTCTGGTGAACCATTCGGGTTAGCCGGGTATTGTGTTGTCGGGTTACCGTAGTTATCTACAAATTTAACTGCAACAGTGCCGCTTTCAAGCGCAGCTTTAGTGGCGGCATCGTTTGCAAATTCTGCATGGCCTTCACCATGAGATACAGCAATTGGCATACGCGACCCCGCCATTCCATTAAAGAACACAGACGGATTCTCTTGTATTTCTACTAAGCTAAAGCGTGCTTCAAAACGCTCTGACTTATTTGTTACAAAACGAGGCCAATGCTCAGTACCCGGAATTAACTCTTTAAGCGTTGATAACATTTGGCAACCATTACACACCCCTAAACTAAAGGTGTCTTCACGGTGGAAGAAATTTTGGAACTGATCGCGTGCCATATCATTAAACAATATAGACTTAGCCCAACCTTCACCGGCGCCTAATACGTCACCATAAGAGAAACCACCACATGCCACTAAGCCTTTAAACTGCTCAAGGGTTAAACGCCCTTCGAGGATATCGCTCATGTGCACATCAACAGCGGCAAAACCAGCGCGGTTAAACGCAGCAGCCATTTCTAGGTGCGAGTTAACGCCTTGCTCACGCAAAATAGCCATTTGTGGTTTAGCACCCGTTGCAATGAATGGTGCAGCTATATCTTCGTTTAAGTCAAAGTTAAGTTTTACGTTTAAGCCTGGATCTTTTGCATCAAACTTGGCATCAAACTCCTGCTTAGCACAATCAGGGTTATCACGACGTGCTTGCATTTGGTACGTTGTTTCGGCCCAAATAGTACGTAACTCAGTACGAGTATGATTAAGTACCGTTTGCTCGCCGCGGTTAAATACAATGCTATCGTCGCTATTAAGCGAGCCAATCACGTGGCTAATTGCAGCTACACCATGTTGTTCAAATACAGCATTTACGTCATCTAAATCGCTGTTAGCAACTTGAATTACCGCGCCAAGCTCTTCGTTATAAAGTGCTTCTAAGTCTGTCCCGGTTAAACCAGCTAAATCAACAGTCACACCGGTGTGCCCAGCAAACGCCATTTCAGTTACAGTAGTAAATAAACCACCGTCTGAGCGGTCATGATAAGCAAGTAACTTGCTATCAGCGACAAGTGCTTGCATGGCATTGTAAAAGCCTTTAAGTAGCTCAGGGCTGTCTACATCTGGTGTAACATCACCAAGCTGTTTATAAACCTGTGCAAGGCTTGATGCACCCATGCGGTTTTTGCCAGCACCTAAATCAACTAAAACAAGCGAAGTGTCGCCTTTATCAGTGCGTAACTGTGGCGTTACTGTTTTACGTACATCGTCAACACGGCCAAAGGATGTAATAATAAGCGATAACGGCGACGTTACTGATTGCTCAGCACTATCGTCTTCGTTTTTCCATGTCGTTTTCATCGACATAGAATCTTTACCTACAGGTATAGTTAAACCAAGTGCTGGACAAAGCTCTTCGCCTACCGCTTTTACGGCTTCGTAAAGGCCTGCGTCTTCACCTGGGTGACCCGCTGCAGCCATCCAGTTAGCAGATAGCTTAATGTTCTCAAGGCTGCCAATGTTTGCACAAGCAATATTAGTGAGTGACTCAGCCACAGCCAAACGCGCCGAAGCTCCATAATTTAATAGTGCCGCCGGCGTGCGCTCACCCAGAGACATAGCTTCACCGTGGTAAGTGTCGTACGTTGCCGCAGTAACCGCACAGTTAGCAACAGGTACTTGCCAAGGGCCAACCATTTGATCACGTGCTACTAAACCGGTAACCGAGCGGTCACCAATAGTAATTAAGAATGTTTTTTCTGCAATTGTAGGTAAGCGTAACAAACGCTGTGCGGCATCAGCTACGTTAATATCGTTTGCATCAATGGCAGTGCCCATTACTTGCTGAGATGTTACATTGCGATGCATTTTAGGCGCTTTACCTAATAAAACATCAAGCGGTAAATCAACAGGGCTGTTATCAAAGTGGCTGTCTGCTACGGTTAAATGGCGCTCTTCTGTGGCTTCACCAATTACTGCGTACTGTGCGCGTTCGCGCTTACAAATGGATTCAAAACGATCAAAGTCTTCAACCGCTACAGCCAGCACATAACGCTCTTGCGATTCGTTACACCAAATTTCATGTGGTGCCATGCCAGGCTCATCGTTAGGGATATCACGTAGTTGGAATTTACCACCACGGCCACCATCGTTTACCAGTTCAGGAAACGCATTTGATAAACCACCGGCGCCTACATCATGTATAAACGCAATTGGGTTTTCGTCGCCTAACTGCCAGCATTTGTCGATGACTTCTTGGCAACGACGTTCCATTTCAGGGTTTTCACGCTGTACAGAAGCAAAGTCTAAGTCTTCGTTTGATTGGCCCGACGCCATACTTGATGCAGCACCACCGCCTAAACCAATGTTCATAGCAGGGCCGCCTAGCGCAATTAGTTTTGCGCCTACTGGAATCTCGCCTTTTTGAACATGATCAGCACGAATATTACCTAAACCACCGGCAAGCATAATTGGTTTGTGGTAACCACGTACCTCTTCACCATTGTGGCTTGTTACTTTTTCTTCGTACGTGCGGAAGTAACCTAATAAGTTAGGACGTCCAAACTCGTTATTAAATGCAGCACCGCCCAGTGGGCCATCCATCATAATATCAAGCGCATTGACTATACGACCTGGCTTACCAAAGTCGCTTTCCCACGGTTGCTCGTAACCCGGAATACGTAAGTTAGAAACCGTAAAGCCAACTAAACCTGCTTTTGGCTTAGAACCACGCCCTGTTGCACCTTCGTCACGAATTTCACCACCTGAACCGGTAGCCGCACCCGAAAACGGTGCAATAGCCGTTGGATGGTTATGGGTTTCTACCTTCATTAAAATTTCTATGTCTTCTTGATGATACGCATATTCACCTTGCGCATTCGGGAAGAAGCGACCCGCTTTTGAGCCCTTCATTACTGCCGCGTTATCTTTATACGCCGACAATACATTTTCAGGATTGTGCTCAAATGTATTTTTGATCATTTTAAACAGCGATTTTGGCTGTTCAATGCCATCAATTGTCCAATCAGCATTAAATATTTTATGACGACAATGCTCTGAGTTAGCTTGGGCAAACATAAACAATTCGATGTCGTTAGGATTACGTCCTAACTTTATAAAGTTTTCTACTAGGTAGTCAATTTCGTCATCGGCAAGGGCAAAACCTTGCTCAATATTTGCGGCAGCTAATGCTTCGCGTCCGCCACCTAAAATATCAACTGATGACATTTCACGAGGAGAATCATTACGGAACAACTGTGCTGCAGCTTCAAGCTCAGTGTGTGTAGCTTCAGTCATACGGTCGTGTAATAACGCCGTTGCTTGTGCAAGTTGCTCTGCACTTAGTTCACCTTCTATATAATAAGCAATACCACGCTCTACACGGTGAACCTGTTTAAGGCCACAGTTATGCGCTATATCGGTTGCTTTAGATGCCCAAGGAGAAATGGTACCAGGGCGAGGTGTAACTAAAATAAGTGTGCCAGCTGGGGTATGCTCGGCAATAGTAGGACCGTAAGTTAATAGCTTTTCAAGCTTGGTTTGCTCATCAACACTCAAAGGCGATGTTAAATCGGCAAAATGAGCATACTCGGCATATACGTTGGTGACTGGAAGTTGCGATTGTTTGCAACGCGCTAAAATTTTATTAACTCTGAACTCTGACAGTGCTGGTGCACCACGAAGGATCAACATAGATAATTTCATCCGGGGTTAGGGATTGAACGATATTTTAGGCACGCATTATAGTCCAATTAGCCATCATATTTAACTCAAAATTTAGCTTTTCATAAAATTAACTTTTTAGCTTTATTTATAATCCGTTTTAGCTAATAAAATAAAAGGGAAAGTGACGAAATGGCTAAGTTTTGTTATAACGGGTGTTAGCGTGTTAAAGGGGCACTCAATGTTCAAAGAAAAGCTAATAATAATCATCACTTTAGTTATGCTGTTATGTGCATGTAATATGCAAGAACAGCCAACTCAACTTGCCCACATCAAAGAGCAAAACAAAATACGTGTTGGCACGTTAGCAAGTGCGAGCAATTATTATCAAGCAGTTCAGGGTGAGCAAGGCTTTGAATATGAGCTTTCTCAGGCTTTTGCTGATTACTTAGGTGTTGAACTTGAAATAGTCCCCTTTTTTAATTTATCTGATATGTTTGATCGCCTTGAAAGTGGTGACTTAGACTTAATTGCCTCAGGACTTACTTACAACAAAACGCGTGCGGAGCAATATAGGTATGGCCCAACTTACAGAACAATCAGTCAAAAATTAGTATATAAACAAGGCCGCGTTCGTCCTCGTAAGTTTGACGATCTAGATGGAAATTTTACGGTTATAGCAAAAAGTAGCCACTCACTTACCCTGCAAAAAGCTCAAAAAAACAACCCATCACTCAGCTGGATAGAAAGTGAAGAATTTGACGAAGAAGAACTTTTACAAGCGGTTATAGATGGTGAAATAGACTACACCCTTGCTGATTCCCACACTCTTTCGTTATTTCGCCGGTATCACCCTAATTTAAGCATTGGCTTCTCAGTAAGTCATAATGATCCAATTGCGTGGATACTTCGCAAGTCAAAAGATGATTCTTTATATGCGCTGCTCGTGCCATTTTTTGGTGAAGTAAAACAAAACAACCAACTTTATGTACTCGAAGAAAAATATTTTGGTCATGTACGCCAGTTTAACTACGTAAATACATTAGCTTACATAGAAGCAATAAAAGAAACGTTACCTACATATCAGCCATGGTTTGAACAATACGCAGGAGATCTTGATTGGCGTTTATTAGCTGCATTAAGTTACCAAGAGTCAATGTGGAACCCTCGCGCTAAATCACCAACGGGAGTTCGCGGTATTATGATGCTTACACGCATTACAGCTAAACAAGTTGGTGTAACAAATCGTCTCGAGCCTGAACAAAATATTCGTGGCGGTGCTCAGTATCTAAGCAAATTAATAACCCGTATTCCTGATAGAATTCCTCAACCAGACAGGACGTGGCTTGCTTTGGCTGCTTATAATGTTGGCTGGGGTCATGTGAACGACGCGCGGATTATCACCCAACAACAAGGGGCAAGCCCAGATAAATGGGCCGATGTAAAAAAACGCTTACCGCTATTAATCAAAAAGCGATATTACCGTAATACACGTTATGGCTATGCCCGTGGCGATGTGGCAGTAAAATATGTTGATAATATTCGCAGATACTACGACGCGCTGGTATGGCTTGATGAAAACAATGCGATGACCGAAGAAAATATCACTACAGAGCGTGATGACACCAGCAATATAAAACAAGATGAATCGCCATAGCGGATTATGGATTAATGCGATATTTATTAATTATGAAAGTTTACGGCTTCAAAGTAGTGGGTAACTAAAATATCTGTTTACTTGTCATTAAATGATCACTAATGTGTGGTAATTGTATATTTCAATTTTTTCGAAGATATATCTTGTGCCTTTCTCACTCTCACGCATTAGGAGAACACATGCTAAAACGTAGACGCACACAAAAATTAAAAAGAAACGTTATTTATTCAACGGCAACACGTCGTCGTATCATGTTACGTGGTTTACACAAAAAAATTATATGGCGTCGCCGCATGTTTGCTATGCAACAAATGGAAGCACAAGACACTATACCAGCGGGCAATTAATAATATTTTTAAGCCCCACGAGCAGCCTTCTTGGCTGCTTTAATTTGTGCCCTTCTTCTCTTAAAAAATTCAGATATAGTGTTACCACATTTATCGGCTAATACCCCTCCAATAACTTCAACTTGATGGTTAAGCCTTGGCTCCTGCAGTAAATTCATAATAGAGCCAGCTGAACCAGTTTTTGCATCTGGAGCTCCAAATACTAAACGCTGTATTCTGCTATGCACTAATAATCCTGCACACATAGAGCATGGCTCAAGTGTTACATATAACGTGCAGTCAATTAAGCGATAATTATTGAGTGCTTTGCCAGCTTCTCGTACTGCAATCATTTCGGCATGAGCTGAAGGGTCATTATCAGTTATAGAACGATTGTATCCAGATGCTATAAGTTGATTATCTTTTACTAAAACAGCACCTACTGGGATCTCATTAAGCTGCTCGGCTTGTTTTGCATACAAAAGCGCTTGTTCCATCCAATAAGCGTCGTCAAATGGCTTGTTCATTATTTCTTCTTAAATTACGTTTTATGCTTTAATTATACCTAGTTAACATCCTAAAGCGCGGCAATGATTACTTTATTGCAAAAATAAAACACTATTTAGCTGTTAATAATGGCTCACTGACGCTGATTTACGTTATAATCTCTCGCTTTTTTTATTTAGCTCACAACACGGGTAGCGAATGAAATTTCCTGGACGCCGCAGGCATAAACATTATTTTCCAGTGGAAGCCAAAGATCCACTAACTAATCAACTTAACGCAACAGATAGATTACAACGTAGCTATATTACGGGTATCGATCAAATCGTTGTTGATATAGAAGCAAAAGTTGATCAAGCTTTCCTTGATGAGTTTCAACTACGCAGAGGCATGTCACAGGTTATAGACAGTGACATAACAAATGCTCTGTACGACCGCTTAAAATTAAACGACATGGTTGATTATGAATTTGCAGGTGGAACCATTGGTAACACAATGCACAACTATTCTGTACTTGCAGATGATCGCTCTGTTTTATTAGGCGTAATGAGCGAAAACATTAAAATTGGCAGTTACGCATACCGCTTTTTATGTAATACCTCAAGCCGTGTAGACTTAGACTATTTACAACCTGTTGATGGTCCAATAGGCCGTTGTTTCACTCTTATTGACGAAACGGGCGAACGCACCTTTGCAATCAGTGCGGGTTTAATGAATTACCTACGCCCAGAATCAATAGATAAATCGTTGATAGAAAACTCATCGGCTTTAGTCATTAGTGCATACCTTATGCGAACACAAGATGACGAAACCATGACAGATGCAACGATGCAAGCCGTAAAATATGCTAACGATGCTGGCGTACCAGTTGTTCTTACACTCGGCACTAAATTTTTAATTGAGCAAGATCCTGCTTGGTGGGCAAACTTTGTTGAAAAGCATGTAGATATTCTTGCTATGAACGAAGAAGAAGGCTTTGCTATTACAGGGTTTGAAGACCCGCTTTTAGCAGCAGACAAAGCACTAGATTGGGTAGATCTTGTTATATGCACTGCAGGTGAAAAAGGGCTATTCATGGCAGGCCATGTTGACGACAGCTTTAAACGTGAAACCGAATACCCACTACTGCCTGGTGCTATTGCAGACTTTAATCGCTATGAATTTTCACGCGCTATGCGTAAAGCAGATTGCGAAAACCCTATAAGAGCATACAGCCATACGGCTCCTTTTATGGGCGGACCAGACTCAATCAAAAATACAAATGGCGCTGGAGACTGTGCACTCGCTGCTGTACTACATGACTTATCAGCAAATGTTTATCATAAGCTTAATGTCGCTAACTCAGCAAAGCACGATCAACAAGCTATTACATACTCATCTCTTGCACAAATTAGTAAATATGCAAACAGAGCAAGTTATGAAGTACTTGTTCAGCACTCTCCCCGCTTATCGCGTGGATTACCTGAGCGTGAAGATTGTTTAGAGCAGGTTTATTGGGAGCAATAAGCTCCCTTCATCTCTCTAAAAGATAGAAATATCAAGCTTTTTAGATAGCAGCTCTAATGCTGCTATTCCTGCCACTGAGTTACCAAACGAATTAAGACCTGGGGAATAAACGGCTACTGTAAACTTGTTAGGTAATACCGCAAGAATAGTCCCTGACACCCCTGATTTACCTGGCATACCGACCCTATACCCAAAATCACCCGCAGCATCATATAAACCACTGGTAAATAATAATGAATTAAGCTGTTTATTTTGACGACTACTTAAAACCTGCTCACCAGATAGCTGATCAACTCCTTTATTTGCCAAAAAGCTATATGCCTTAGCAAGTTCAACACAATTAAGCTCAATAGAGCAAAAGTTGAAATACGACCAAAGCACATCATCAACGTCATTCTCAAAATTACCAAACGATTTCATCAAATGCGCCATAGCAGCATTGCGGTGTCTAAATTCATACTCAGAATTAGCCACTTTTTTATCAATCACAATGCCGCGATTACCTGATAGTAATCTGAATGTTTCGAGCATCGAGTGCATTGGTGCAGACAAGCGGCTATAAAGCGCATCACAAGTAACAATAGCACCCGCATTTATGAATGGGTTACGCGGCACACCTTTTTCAAATTCAAGTTGCGTAAGCGAGTTAAACGCTGTACCAGAGGGCTCCTTACCTACCCGGTTCCAAAGTTCGTCACCATAACGCTGTAACGCCATGGTTAATGTCATCACTTTAGATACTGATTGAATGGTAAATCGCTGAGAACAATCACCTGCGCAAATGATTTCACCCTCAGTAGTGTATATGGCAATAGAAAACTGCTCAGGGTCAACCTCAGCAAGTGCAGGGATATAATCGGCTACTTTCCCTTTAGACAGTAAAGGGGCGACTTCTTGAGTAATTTCATTTAATACACGTTGGTAATCTGTAGTAGGCAATTAACACCTCAAATAGATTTAGCTAAATGAAAATATTACCATGCCTCAGATTAAACGAGCTAGTTTAGTTAGATGAAATTAATTGTATTGTGAATTATGTTCACAATAAACAATCTAACGTGAGGATAAACGACAAGAGAAATAATTAATGATAAACACCACTAATTAGCAAATTTAATAACCTATTTATATCACCTAAACATAAGGCTATTACTCACCAAACCTTAAACTCTTTAGCAGTAATATTTAATCAACCCCTGATAGAAAAGCTGACGCTAATAGGGTTAAAGGTATCAGTTATTAGACAGAGATAAATAATACAACCTTGTTGTTTATATTATTACCTTACTGAAACTAGATTCTTTAATTATACGAATTAGTAAAGCTCGCCTTGTAATTGTAACTTAATTGATTTACTTCATTTAAAATACAAAAAGCGTCACTTTACTGCAACAGGCTTCGCTTAATTAAAGTCGTTACACCACTCACTTGAATATCCGAGGGATAAAAAGTCACATCGCTGATAGCATACTTTCATTGTGTTAGTCGGTATTATGTAAGCTCACTTTAGGATTGGTATTATTACTGAACTCGGTATGCTTAACGCCAATTTACTAAACCCCAGACAACAAAAAACCCGTTACATTGCTGTAACGGGTTTCTCTTAATTAAATCCTGGTAATGTCCTACTTTCACATAGCAAATGCTACACTATCATCGGCGCTGTTTCGTTTCACTACTGAGTTCGGCATGGGATCAGGTGGGTCCAAAACGCTATTGTCACCAAGAAAATTCTTTTCAATTTTCTTATTTTTATTAAGGTTAAAGTCCTTCGACTGAATTTGAAGCCTGGTAATGTCCTACTTTCACATAGCAAATGCTACACTATCATCGGCGCTGTTTCGTTTCACTACTGAGTTCGGCATGGAGTCAGGTGGGTCCAAAACGCTATTGTCACCAAGCAAATTTGGTCGTTAATCCGTATCTCTACGCACTAACTGAATTTGGAAAATATCTGATAATATTTTTTAAGTCTTTCTGTCGTAATATCTACTTTAGTTATTAACTTCTGTCTTAACTGTCACACAAAACGCGTTTGGCGTTGTATGGTTAAGCCTCACGGGTAATTAGTACAAGTTAGCTTAATGGCTCACACCACTTCCACATCTTGCCTATCAACGTTGTAGTCTTCAACGGCCCTTCAGAGACTTTAAAAGTCTAGTGAGAACTCATCTCGAGGCCTGCTTCGCGCTTAGATGCTTTCAGCGCTTATCAGTTCCGAACGTAGCTACCGGGCAATGCCATTGGCATGACAACCCGAACACCAGCGGTTCGTTCACTCCGGTCCTCTCGTACTAGGAGCAACCCCTCTCAATTCTCAAACGCCCACGGCAGATAGGGACCGAACTGTCTCACGACGTTCTAAACCCAGCTCGCGTACCACTTTAAATGGCGAACAGCCATACCCTTGGGACCGACTTCAGCCCCAGGATGTGATGAGCCGACATCGAGGTGCCAAACACCGCCGTCGATATGAACTCTTGGGCGGTATCAGCCTGTTATCCCCGGAGTACCTTTTATCCGTTGAGCGATGGCCCTTCCATTCAGAACCACCGGATCACTATGACCTACTTTCGTACCTGCTCGACGTGTCTGTCTCGCAGTTAAGCTGGCTTCTACCATTACACTAACCGTACGATGTCCGACCGTACTTAGCCAACCTTCGTGCTCCTCCGTTACTCTTTGGGAGGAGACCGCCCCAGTCAAACTACCCACCAGGCACTGTCCGTAACCCCGATTCAGGGGCCAACGTTAGAACATCAAAACTACAAGGGTGGTATTTCAAGGACGACTCCAAAAGAACTAGCGTTCCTGCTTCAAAGTCTCCCACCTATCCTACACATGTAGGTTCAATGTTCAGTGCCAAGCTGTAGTAAAGG